>CAKPJK010000077.1 GCA_934162615.1 uncultured Clostridia bacterium | reverse complement strand
GTATATAGATAATTATATATATAATGCCATTGTTAATTATGCTAATTACAATTATAAGAAAGAATCTAAAAATATTATTAAGATAAAAGAAAATGATATTATTCAAGAAATAATATTAAAGCACTATCTTGATAATAAAAAACAAACAAGAAAAGATATATTAAAAACTTACTTTACTAACACTAATTCTAAACAAAAATTTAGAAACAAACAAGAAATTGAAAATGCTATTAAAACTATAAATGATGAAATGGATGAGGCTCAAAAAGAATTTAGTAAATTATTTAATAGTAATAATAAGGAAAATAACTTATGAGAGATATGTTATTAAATAATATACTTTTTGATATGAGTAAATACATTAATAATTATCAGTTAGAAAAATTAAAGGAAACAATTAATTATCATTTATATAATTTAGCAGTAATTAAGCAGGATGATAGCAATATCTTAGAACTTGATTATAATAAATTATTTTTATCTTCTAAAAAATTAGAGGGATGTTCAATAAGAACTGTTGAATATTATGATAAGACAGTTAATGATATGTTATCAGAAATAAATAAAAACATTAAACTAATTGATACTAATGATATAAGAAATTATTTATCTAATTACCAAAGTAACCATAATTGCAGTAATGTAACAATAGATAATATAAGAAGAATTCATAAGATTAAAACTCAAATTACTGTAAAGGAAACATATAGTGATGAAAATTTAGAAAAATTAAGAGATGGATGTCATAATATAAGAGATCTAGCAATGATAGATTTTTTATCATCTACTGGTGTTAGGGTTGGTGAACTTGTTAATTTGAATATTGATGATATTGATTTTATAAATCAGTCGTGTGTAGTTTTAGGTAAAGGAAATAAAGAACGAGAAGTATATTTTGATGCAAGAGCAAAACTTCATTTACTAAAATATCTTGAAAGTAGAACTGATAATAATTCTGCTTTATTTGTTTCACTAATAAAACCGTATAATAGACTTAATATATCTGGTGTTGAAATAAGACTTAGGACTCTAGGCAAAAAACTCAATATAACAAGAGTTCATCCTCATAAGTTTAGAAGAACTTTAGCAACAAAGGCAATAGATAAAGGTATGCCTATTGAACAAGTTCAAAAACTCTTGGGTCATACCAAAATAGATACTACCATGCATTATGCTATGGTAAGTCAGTCTAATGTAAAAGTTTCTCATCATAGATATATTTGTTAGGTATTGCAAATGTTGTCAAAAAATGTTATTATACAGTTGTGATAAATAAGCTTATCACATTGAACCACTTAACTTTACCATGTCATCACTTCACTTCTGAATAGATGTAGTTGGTAAAAACTGAAATAGTTGCTAGTACAGGACTATTTTTTTTGCTTAAAGAATGTTATAATTAAGAAGACAAACAGATAAATAGTAATTTGTTGAAATGGAGGATTGATTATGAAAAAAACAATTTTAACTATTTTATTATGTGGGGTTATGGTATTGGGAA
>CAKPJK010000076.1 GCA_934162615.1 uncultured Clostridia bacterium | reverse complement strand
TCATACTTGCATTATAACTCTTTTTGAAGTCGCTGTCCTTATTTTTTGTGCATTTTTTTAGAATGCTCATTTATAGTAACATTATGAAAGATAGGGCTTATATAGCTTAAGATCGATATTGATAAGGTCTTTACAAATCTGTATAGCTATATCATAATGAGCTTCAGCTGTTTCATTTCTTCAGCCATTCTAATAATTTCTGCTATACAGGCAATAAAATGAGGCACTGCAAGCTTTGAACATTGCAGCACCCCATTGCATAATTGGTTTAACCACTGAAAAAATTAGTTTAAAAATATAACGTATAATATTACATAAACCTGTGTTAAATATCCTTATGTCACATCAGGCAATTTATATTTCTCCTCATCAATAAACAGATCATCTTCGCAAAGAGCTTTGGGGATCTCGATAACGTCTATCTTACACTCAAGACCAACAGCTTTTGCAAACCTTATCATTGATATAGAAACGATGTCTATTGGCATAACATAACCTGTCCGTACGTTTTTTAATCTTCTGATAAGTGCCTCATTGAACGCTTTTTCATCTTTATTAAGTATGGATAAATAGAGATCTTTCATGTAACAGCTACCATAGTAATAGCTTTCAAATTGTTTGTATTTTTTATACATTTCTTCAGTATCAGGCAGTTCTTCGGCAAGCTGACGTGCCTTGTCATAATCTTTATGATACATAGCCTTGATGAGTTCACAACCAATCCCTTCAGCATATTTTTCAAAAAGTTAAAGTCTGCCTATTGAAGCAGCGGCAAATGAAATCTGTTCAAGATCTCTTTTATCAGAATGGGCATGCTCGATTGCACAGTTTGTGATCTTAACACCTGAGGCTTCAAGCTCATACGATTTTGCCTCTGCCTTTACATAAAGGTATAGATATCCTACACTCGCACAAGTATCGTTTTCTAACATATATACATCACCGGAAAGAATAAAATATGATAAACTTAACTGACCAAAAAATGATGCTGCATCGTGTATACGATATTCATAAATAAATTCATTTTTAAACATTTCTGGGTTTAAATATAGCTCGATTTCTGTTTGGATGTTTTGATGTTGCAAATCAATTCCTTTAATCTCGGCACATTCTTTAACTTCTTTATCCCATCTCTTATATTTATATTGAATTTTAAGCATATAATTAAATCGCGCATAATGTAGTTATTCAAAAAAGCAAATGGTAACTACATTATTTATCTCCTTTCTTGAAAGTTTTAAAGAAGCCCTTTTCTTTTTATTTTTGATTATACACACAGGAGCAGCTACTCTTGTGGTATAATATATAGGCACTGTGGATTTGTTCATTTTATCTACAGCTTGACTGTTCCGGGGTGACTCAAACCACAGCTTTCGCCTTTATTGGTAATTAGCTGGTTAACGCTTTGACGTTTGTATTTGCGTGATTACAGACTGATTTTGTCAATAATACTTGACACAATTTTGAAAAAATTGAAAGCTGAACCTGAATAAAAAGTCAGGCAGCTTT
>CAKPJK010000075.1 GCA_934162615.1 uncultured Clostridia bacterium | reverse complement strand
TCTTTTACTATTATTGTTCCAATCTTTCCACTTTCAGCAAGTTCCATCATTTCCATAAAAGCAGGTCTTGTAAAAGTAGTTCCAGAATATCCATCATCAACAAAAAACTGAATGTTTTGAAATTTGTTATCTTGTGCATATTTACTTAAAATTAATTTTTGATTTTTTATACTATTGCTTTCTCCTGCGAGTTCATCATCTCTTGATAAACGACAGTATAAAGCAGTTATTTTATCGCTTTCTAGCTGTTTCATTATTACTCCTTTCCCAGCTTGAAATACGATATAAAATTATAGTTTCTACTTTGTAAGTAGTGTTTATAATATACCATATTTCAAACTAAAAATTCAATACAAAAATATTACTTTTGGAAGATTTCAAAAAATCTAGTTAGTATGGTGTGTTCTGAATCTTTGTTAAAATAAGTATTTACTTTATAAACAGTACCTTTTATTTCTTTTTCAAAGTTCAAATTTTGCTCTAAGCAAAAGCTTTTTAAATAGTCTGTAATTTCTTCACTGCTCATTTTAGAGAGTTTGTTACAAAACTCATTCTTTAAATTTTCTAAATATTCATATTCTTCATTAGTGAGTTCAATTCTATATATTTTTTCATTATCTTGCATCTCTGTTAGTTCTCCTTTTCTTGTATTCAGGAGAGTTTTTTAGTTTCTGCTTTTCAAGTCTTGCTTGTTCACGAACTTTTTTCTCAGCTTGTATTTTTTCTTGCTCAATTCGTTGTCTTTCTAATTCATCTTGTTTTTCTTTATCGAATATACCTTTAAAAAAGTCAAATACTTTTTGAGGTGCAAGTTTAATAGCATGAAAGTAATCTTTTGTTTTTTCTACTATATCATCATATAGATATTTCCATTTATCTACAGCATTTCTTAAATTATCAATTCTATTGTTAAGTTCATATATTTCTTTATCTGCGACAATTCCTTTTTTAGCGTATTCAGTTAAATTCTCATAATCTTCTTGTTCTAATTCAATCTTTTTGGAGAATCTTTTTTGTTTTCCTAAATTTGAAATATCTTCAATTTGTTTGTCATACTTCATATATTCACTATAAGAAGATTCCTTTTCTTCAACTTTATTTGTAATGTTTTCTAGTCTTTCAGTATCTTTTTTAATTTTAAATTGTAGGTCATCTAAATGTTCTTGATTACTGCCTTTTATACCACGAATAAAGTCTTTATAGCCACTATCAGACATATACTTAAAAAATCTATCTTGCAATAAGCTGTACGATTTTATTAAAACTGCATTTCCTTTTTTATCATATACAGGCTTTCCTTGATTATCTAATACTTGCTCTGATTTCCATTTATTACTATGACTTACTTGATTTATTACTTCTTTTGTAGTTCCAATTAGTGCTTTATCTTTACATTTTTTTGTCCATTTTACTTCTTTTCTTACAACAGGAAGTGCCACAACATGCAAGTGATAATGATAGATAGGTTTTCCGTATTCTTCTGTTAAAGCAGTATTTAGCTCATCTGCATGCAT
>CAKPJK010000074.1 GCA_934162615.1 uncultured Clostridia bacterium | reverse complement strand
GAAGTGTATTTGTATGGCTTTGCTTGAAATAAAAAATCTGCAAAAAAAATTTGGAGATTTACAAGTACTGAAAGATATTAACGTTTCTATAGAAGAAGGAGAGGTTCTTGTTCTTATTGGTCCATCTGGTTCAGGAAAAAGTACATTTTTGAGATGTCTTAATTTATTGGAAACGCCTACAGGTGGAATTATTGAATATGATGGACAAAATATCATGGAAAAGAAATTTAATCGAATGAAATATCGAGAAAAAGTGGGAATGTGTTTCCAAAGATTTAATCTTTTTCCTTTTATGACAGTATTGGATAATGTTACTTATGCGCCTATTCATCTTCTTAAAACACCTAAGGATGAAGCAAAACGTGAAGGAATGAAGCTGCTTGAAAAAGTTGGAATGGAGGCAAAAGCTGATGTTTATCCAAGTACCTTGTCGGGAGGACAGCAGCAGAGAGTTGCAATTGCCAGATCGCTGGCGATGCATCCAAGAGTTATGCTTTTTGATGAACCAACATCGGCATTGGATCCCGAACTTGTTGGTGATGTTTTAAAGGTTATGCGTCAGTTGGCTGATGAGGGTATGACGATGGCTGTTGTAACTCATGAAATGGGATTTGCACATGATGTGGCTAACAGAGTAATTTTTATGGATGGAGGATATGTTGTTGAAGAGGGAGCTCCGGATGAGATATTTAAAAATCCAAAGAATGAGCGTACAAAAGCATTTTTGTCACGTGTTTTAAGAGAGTAAGGGGGAAATGATATGAGTGTAATACAGAACCTTGATTTTGCAAAGGCATGGAAGGAATTACTCCCTAAATTATTGGGACAAGCATTAGAGATAGTGCTTATAGTAACGGTTGTATCTTTTATTTTGGCAATAATATTTGGATTTATTTTGGCATTAGGAAGATTATCCAGAAGTAAAATAATAAATGGAATAGTTATTGCATTTCAGGAACTTATCCGTGGTACACCATTATTGGTGCAGTTAGTATATATTTATTACGTATTTCCTCTTTTGATAGAAATCATTGCATATTTCTTTGGAAATCCTAACTATAAATGTAATATGTCGGCAGTGACAGCAGGTATTATTGGTATGACTATTAATTATGGTACATATATATCTGAAGTAATCCGTTCATCAATTTTATCAATAGATAAAGGACAGACAGAGGCAGCATTGGCACTTGGTTTTTCATCATGGCAGGCTATGTATAGAATAGTGATTCCTCAGGCATTGAAAAATTCAATTCCGGTATTAGGAAACTATTTATTAACTTTAATAAAGGATACATCACTTATGGCATACATTACGGCACCGGAATTTCTGCAAACAACAAAGGCATATACTTCACAGACATTTTTAACAATTGAGTCATACACTATTTTGGCTCTTGTATATCTAGTAATTTGTTTAGCATCATCATTTTTAATTAAGTTTTGTGAAAGAAAATTAAATCGTCATAAACATTAATAAAAGTGAGAAAGGTAGTAGGTGAACAAAATGAAAAAAATTATTATTACCATCAGTAGAGAGTTTGGATGTGGAGC
>CAKPJK010000073.1 GCA_934162615.1 uncultured Clostridia bacterium | reverse complement strand
GGCTGACAAGCTTGATGCATTCAAAGATGCTCATGCCTGTGTGGGAGATGTACGTCATATTGGTCTTTTCTCATGCGTGGAGCTTGTAAAGAATAAGACAACTAAGGAACCTATGGTGTCATATGGCTATGATCCTGACGGAGTAATGCCAAAAATTATCGGAATGCTCAAGGAGAGAAAGTTCATGACATATTCACATGAGAATATGATTTTTGTATGTCCTCCACTTATTATTACAGAGGAACAGTTGCTTGAGGAACTTGAGAAACTCGATGAAGTTCTTGGTATCGTGGATAAGGAGTTTATATAATATTTAACTGATAAAATTGAAGGGAAGTGATATTATGTCACATTTTGCAATACCGGCACATGTGTTGGTAGGAAAAGATGTGCTGACATCAGCAGTTCCATATTTGAAAAAGTATGGAAGTAAAGCATTTATCGTAACAGGAAAACATGTTGGAAAATCACCAATGATGGATCAGTTAAAAAAGGTATTGGAAGAGGCTGAAATCCAGTACATTATTTTTGATGGAATTACCGGTGAGCCGACGGATAAAATGATAGAAGCAGGACTTGAAATATATAAGGCAAATGCCTGTGAATTTATTATCGGTATCGGTGGAGGAAGTCCGCTGGATTCTGCAAAAGCAATAGCAGCAATGGCAGTAAATGAGGGCAAGATAGCTGATTACAATGGTAAAGAGATTATAGGAGAAATACCGGGAATAGTTGCAATTCCAACAACATCAGGAACCGGGTCAGAAGCAACGAAATTTACAGTTATAACAGATCAGGAAAAAGATATAAAAATGTTATTGAAAGGTGACTGTCTTGTTCCCGATTTAGCTATTGTTGATCCATTATTTACTATAGATATGCCAAAGAGTGTGACTGCAGCAACAGGATTGGATGCGCTTACACATGCAGTAGAAGCTTATACATCAAAGAAGGCCTTCACTCTTACGGATGTTTGTGCAGTTTCAGCGGTAAAGAGGATTATGAAATATCTCCCAATAGTATATAAAAATGGATATGATGCAAAGGCCAGAGAAGAAATGTCACTTGCAGCGCTTGAAGCCGGCTTTTGTATTAATAATTCCAGTGTCACGTTAGTACATGGAATGAGCAGACCAATTGGGGCGCTGTTTCATGTGCCGCATGGAATGAGTAATGCAATGTTGTTAAAGGAATGTCTTGGATTTGCTTTAGATGGTGCATATGATCGTTTTGCAGATCTTGGAAGGGCTATTGGAGCCGCTGCAGATGAAGATTCTGATGAAGATGCTTCTAAGAAGCTATTAATTGCTATAGAAGAAGTGTGTAAAATTTGTGAGATTCCAACCTTGCGGGAGTATGGCATTAAGGAAGAAGAATTTTTCCCAGTTATCGAGAAAATGGCACAAGATGCGATTGCATCAGGAAGTCCGGGAAATACAAGAAAGACTATAACCAAAGAGGACTGTATAGAAATATATAAGAGAGTATTTGGTTGATAGCTGCTATATGTGCTACAGCACAATTTACTTTGTGCTAGAGTATGTTGAAAAAAGAGACAGAATAAAATATACTTTCGTTAACGGCAAAGGAGCTGAGCATAAAGCTTCTTTGCCGTGTTTTATTAAAAGGAGGAAATAAATATGAAGAAGATAGTACAGAAAAAATTAGGTTCATTATTGTTG
>CAKPJK010000072.1 GCA_934162615.1 uncultured Clostridia bacterium | reverse complement strand
CAGTTTCTCCAGAAGGGAAATTAACCATAACAGAAGTTACAGATGAAGAGAATACAAATATAGAAACATAATTACACACATATACAAATGAATATAGAACAGAAACAGGTTATAAGGATGTCTATTATAAGGATGATACAAAGGGATGGTTTACAGATGAAACAGCTTATAATACAGCAAAGAAAAAAATGTTAAAAAGTGTGTACCAAAATGGGGGATTTTGGGTAGGAAGGTATGAAGCAGGAATTGAGAAAAATAGAACAGATATAGACGAAGCAACTACAATACCACTATCAAAAGAAAATTTATATCCATATACTTATGTAACAAGAACACAAGCAAAGGTATTAGCAGAGCAAGTTGAATCAGGAAATTATACAAGTAGTTTGATGTTTGGAGTGCAGTGGGATTTAGTATTAAAATATATAGAATCAAAAAATCCAACACAAAAATCTAATTTACTAACTGATAGTACAACAATAGGAAATTATTATAATTCAGCATTTACATTAAATAGAGGAGAATTTGCACAATATAATGCATTATTAAAATGGTATAATTTTAATAGTGATGAAAAATCAAATTTAGTTGAAAAAAGCCAAAAGAAATCTCAAAGTTCATATGAAAATGGAATATTATTAACAACAGGGGCAACAGAAGCTACAAATTTACAAAATATATATGATATAGCTGGAAATGTATGGGAATGGACGCTTGAAAAGACTTCCAACGATAGCTATCCTTGTGCTTTTAGGGGTGGAGGTTTCTGTTACAATGGTTCAAATGCTCCAGCTAGCGACCGTAATATCAGTGATTTGTCGGACAGCGGCAACATGCTCGGTTTTCGTTTTTCACTTTATTAGTTGCAATGGGACCTGATAGCGATGAGCTATAATAGTAGAAAAATAGATATAAAGTAATAAAATATGAATAGGTAGGTGACCGAAAAGTTACATCTTAAATTTTTGAAAACTTTGAGATCCCTACCAGGCGAGCCTTAACCAGGTTCGTCTTTTTGTTTTTAGAAAAGCCCCATTGGCAAATTTTAGCGATGCTGGTTGATATTTATTTTTGTTTAGAATTAATATAGGGAGTTAATTCATCTGTAATTTCTAATATATAATCTGCAGAAGTATTATAATATTTTGCAAGTTTACGAATATATTCAGCAGGAATATCACGTTTTCCAAGTTCATATAAACTATATTGCTGTCTAGTAATATTTAAGAATTCAGCTATGTCATGTTGTTTTTTATCAAAATCTTCTCGCAAGTCTTTTAATCTTTTTAAATACATAAGTTTCATCTCCAAACTTTATTAATATAACATTGTGCAATGGAAAAATAAGTATATTTAGTTGCATTTAGAAGAATGCAATTGTATATTGACATTATATTTTTTATTATGTATAATTGTCATAAAGGCATTCAAAAGAATGCAAAAAGACTTTGGGAGGAAAATGATATGAGAAAAACCAATGAAAAAGGAATAACATTAATAGCTTTGGTAGTAACAATAATAGTGCTTTTAATACTTGCAGGAATAAGTATAGTAATGTTAACTGGACAAAATGGGATATTAAATAGAGCGAATGAAGCAAAAGAAAAAACAAAAGTAGCGCAAGAAGAAGAAAATGAAAAAATACAAGGATATGAAAATACAATAAATCAATATGTACCAAGTTCAAATGGAGGTATTACAGGAGAAAGCTT
>CAKPJK010000071.1 GCA_934162615.1 uncultured Clostridia bacterium | reverse complement strand
AGATTTCATATATAGTATCTTAATTATCTTTTTGCAAGTTGGAATATTTTTGTGCAATAAAAGATGTATCATAATTATTGCTAATAAAATCTTCATCTTTTAGAATCTTATACAAAAAGTCTATATTTGTACTAATACCATCAATAATAAATTCACCTAATGCACTCTTCATTTTAGCAATTGATTCATTTCTATCTTTTCCATGTACAATAATCTTTGCTATCATAGAATCATATGTAGGTGGAATTTTATACCCTGGATAAATTGCTGTATCTATTCTTACACCGTTTCCACCGGGTATATGCAATTCTTTTATTTCTCCTGGACATGGCATAAAGTTTTTATATGGATTTTCTGCATTTATTCTGGCCTCTAAACTATGTCCTGTAAATTTGATATCGTCTTGCTTATATTGTAACTTTTCTCCTGATGCAATTCTTAATTGCTCTTTTATAATGTCTACACCTGTAATTGTTTCTGTTATAGGGTGTTCAACTTGAACTCTTGTATTCATTTCCATAAAGTAAAAATCTTTGTTTTTATCTAGCAAATATTCAATTGTTCCAACATTGCTATATCCAATTTCTTTTAAGGCATTTACAGTAATTTTTCCCATTTTTTGTCTTAATTTGTCTGTTATTACTCCTGAAGGCGTTTCTTCTAACATTTTTTGATTATTTCTTTGCACAGTACAATCTCTTTCTCCTAAATGTATTACATTTCCATGTTCGTCTGCCATTACTTGAACTTCTATATGTCTTGGATTTTCTATGAATTTTTCGATGTAAATAGAGTCATCATTAAAAGAAATTTTGGCCTCTTGCCTTACTAAATCATAAAATTTTACAAGTTCTTTTTCGTTGTAGGCAATTCGTATCCCTTTGCCTCCACCACCACTTGAAGCTTTTAAAATAACAGGATATCCAATCCTCAATGCTACTTTTATTGCTTCTAATACATTATCAACTAATCCATCTGAACCCGGAACAACTGGTACACCTGCGTTTTTCATTGTTTCTTTTGCTTTTGACTTGTTTCCCATTAGTTCTATCATTTTATGTGTTGGACCTATAAATTTGATTCCAATTTCATCACACATTTTGGCAAAACTACTATTTTCAGATAAAAAGCCATATCCTGGGTGTATTCCGTCACATCCTGTTAAACATGCTGCTTCGATTATTGCTTTTACATTTAAATAACTTTTGTTAGATGGTGCTGGTCCTATGCATACTGCCTCATCTGCTAGTTCTTTGTGTAATGAGTTTTTGTCTATTTCTGAATATACTGCTACTGTTCTTATTCCTAATTCTCTACAGGCTCTTATTATTCTTACTGCAATTTCTCCTCGATTTGCTATTAATATTTTTTTTAGCATTTTCTTTTCCTTTCATATTCTTATTAATATATATAACTATAAATTAAAAAATATATTTTAAAATAGGGATTTTATGTAGTGGCCCTTAATCCCGAATTTTTATTTATTGTTTACAATTGCAAATGTTAATTCTCCTTTTACTGCAACTTTTCCATCTACTGTTGCAATTGCTTCTCCAATACCAACTGGACCTTTTTGTTTAATGATTTTTACCTCTAATTTTAATCTATCTCCTGGCACTACTTGTTTTTTGAATTTTAAATTATTTATTCCTCCAAATAGTGCGTTTTTATTTTTATTTTCTTCTAGTGATAGTATTGCAACTGCACCTGTTTGTGCTAGTGCTTCTACCATTAATACTCCTGGCATAATTGGGTTTCCTGGGAAGTGTCCTTTAAAGTAATATTCTTCTTCTGATACATTTTTGTATGCTGTGCAACTTTCTCCTGGTTTGTATTCTTCTACTTCGTCTATCATTAAAAATGGTTCTCTTTGTGGTATTATTTTTTTGATTTCTTCTTTATTTA
>CAKPJK010000070.1 GCA_934162615.1 uncultured Clostridia bacterium | reverse complement strand
ATCATAATCTCTTAAATTGTGTTTATTCACATCTGATAAATCTTTTGCATTTTGAATTGCATTATTTGATAGAGAAGTAGTACCAGATAGATTTTCTTTTGTAACTTTCTTTGATAATTTGATTTTGTTTTTGTCGCTACCTAAGTAAAAAGAATATGCTAATTCTTGCTCCATAAAAGCACCTCCTTTGAAATTTCTTCGAAGCAGAGGACTTTGGCTTTGCCATAAGTCCTAACCCAGTAGGATTAAGTTAAGTACACTTTATAAAAATTTGTATTTATAGACAGCTAAACAAATATAAAATTATAGTTCTAAAAGTAGTAAAATTGAATTTTAGGAGGATTTTATTATGGTAGAGATAACTTATCACAAAGAAGGAGATTTTTTCATTCCTGACTTATATTTAGAAAAAGAAGATTACGAAAATGATTATATTATTGGAAAATATGGACATTTAAGATTAGAATATTTAAAAAATCATAAAAAAGCTGAATATATAATAATGTTTATGAATAAGACTTTACGAAAACATATTGTAGAAACTGATAAACAAGCTAAAAGAAAATTTGATATACTTATGAAACAAATGCTAGAAAAAAATCCTATTAATGAAAACTTGAAAAATACTGACCATTTAAAATGGACTGGACTTATGAATAATTATAGATATTTAGCAGAAGAAATTATATTTAAAGAATTAATATATTGCTGATTTCAAAATTCATACAAGTAAAATTTGCAATTTTATGTAAAATGATGTATAATATATATTATACAAGTGTAGTTTCCTATTTTTTCATCTTAGGTAAGACTGCACATAGCAAAAAATATTTTTTATAGGAGGACAATAGTATGTTTTATCCAGAAGATTTTAAGAACAGAGTAAAGAAAGCCTATCCCAATTGGGATGAATTGCATCGGCGACTTGATGAAGGTGATGTCTTTGTAGGGCGTTATCTCGATGACAGTTGCTCTACAGGAATCTCTTTTGAGACAATTTTGTCTGCAACTTCTCTTGAAGAACTGAAGAACAAAGCAAGAGTTGGGCAGGAAAAGGTTGCTATTTATAATGAGTGGTGTAGGCTTCGAAGAGAACAGAACTAGTGGGTAAAATAGTGGCACACATGTAAAAATGTGTGCCATTGTCTATTTATTTCCAAAAAGCAAAAAATAAGCCGACTAAATCGACTTATATATTGTGAAATGATATTCACTTTTTTGTTTTCTTTAAAGTCACTTGTTGTAATACTTTCAAGTGGTTCGACGGAAACACATTATGGAGCGATTAAGCAACAGCTTACGAACTATAACGCTCTCTTTCTAAAAACATTATATATGAAATCTTCTTAAAATTCAATGGGAGTATGGAGAATTTTGTTATTTTATAGTATAATAAGTTTAAATTTAAGCCAATTATTAAAGGAGATATTTAATGAACGAAATAAAAGAATACAATGACTTAGCAATAAATAAATATGGTACAATTGGTTCACTAATGAATGGATATTTAGATTCTTATTTAAATAGGGATGAAATTTAAGTTATTAATAAAAATATAGACATTCTAAATAAGAAACTGGAAGATTTTAATATATTTAAGTATAAGATTATAAATAGATATAAAATTAGAAATTTAATTGTGAAAGTTCTTTCAGAAGAAACAGACGATTTTATAGAAATTGCTGTAGATTTATTAAATTTGTCAGAAGACAATTTTGAAAATATTATAGATGGATTTATGAAACTAACAAAAAATGATATTGATGTATTATACTATAATCTTTGGAAAAAACGTGGTAATGAAAAATTTGACGTGAATTCTCTAAAAAAGAAAATTGGTAGCAATTACGAATTTGTGCCAGATTTGATAATGAGTTACGAGTATCGAGTAAATAAAGATGCCTTTGTAAATAATGAAAATAGTTTAATAATTGGTGAATTACTAACCCTAATGCCTACTTACAATGAAAACATTTATAACATATATTTAGATAAGATATTTACTAATGCATCATATCGAGATGATTGGAA
>CAKPJK010000069.1 GCA_934162615.1 uncultured Clostridia bacterium | reverse complement strand
CCTCTCATCCCATGGTGAAATACCTTTCGCCCATACTTTTGCCGCACGTTTTGTAGCACCTCCACCTCCTCTTTGATACTCCAACCATGCTGGCAATTCAACTTGTCTAAAATAAGTCCCCCACTGATTTCCTCTTAAAAGACTTCTAAGAGTGGCAATCAGTAATTGGGTGTCATCACTATACTCTCCTGCACATATCCTCTCTTCATATGGCCAATACCTACCTCCGCATTTTCTACTCCACTCAACAAATGCGTTTAATTCATTGTAATGTTTATTCAAATTATTGCTATTTTGTTCATTAGGCCAACCAAGCGCATCACCTATAGCTGCTGCCAGCATTGCCCCCTTATATTTTTCAGAAAATATTCTTTTCATATTCATATCTCCTCATAACGTTTTTCAGAAGGTACCATTCCTCGATGAATTTTTTCGCTCATTACTCGCTCAAATAATTCTGGAGCTACATAGACATCAATATTTGGAATTTCTAATGTTTTCCATTCCGCAATTTTTTGCTTCGCTATACTTTCATCCTTAAAAGCAACTCCTGTAATAAACTTTCTCGGAATATTAGAATAAACTAGCACTTCTGCCTGATCATTCGTCGGTATATTACTGAACATATTTTCATTTCGTGAAAATCCATCTACATTATGGGCAAATATTCCTAAAAAACCTTCATATCCTTTTTTTATATATGCACCATACCTTTTTGCAGCATTAACAGGGCAAAACTGAGTTGTTTCCAATGTGGCAACTATAGGATCAATAAAAATAATCGCCCAATCCGGAAAAATATGATTATTATCTTTAACTCTCTTATAATACCAATAATTAGGATACTGAATCGAGCAATTCACATAATCTGTTTTTCCATCATACCTATCTGTATCATTTTGAACCAATATGTCCTCATCAATAAAATCAACAGCCTTTATCCCTTCCTCTGAACTTAAAATGTGTAGCAATTTATTCGTATGTACGAAATGGCATAACCTGGTTATATTTCGTTTTTTTATCTCGCTTTGGATTTCAATGATCATTTTATGTCCCTTTCAATATAAAGATTATCTACGTTATCTGGTAATAATTCTGTCTTTTCTCCACTATATGATATAATTAATCCACTTTTAGCTCTAGTAACCGCAACATAAATTAATTTAATATCTTCCTTCAGTGCTTCATCACGACTTTCTAATGCCTTGACTTTATCTTCTCCTGGGAGATATTCTTGTGAACAAAACGGTAACATAACTAATTCAAATTCTAATCCTTTTGCCGAGTGATAGGTTCCTATTGATATCCTGGCATTTATTATCATTGTTCCCATTTTGTTTTTTAAAATCTGTGGTTTTATGCCTTTCTCCCTTACTTTCTCCTCAACTATATTGACTAACTCTCGGTTTCTCACAAGTATTGCAACACTCTGTCTTGCAGAAGCACTTATGGCATTCTCTACAATCCATTTCAATTCATTCTCTTCATTTTCAAACTTAACCAGTGCCGGAAGTGGCGATGATGCTGTCGGCATAATTGGTTCAACTAAATCGGAAATACTTTCAAAATATTTTGATTTTGAAACAGCAATAGCAAATCGTGCTATTTCTCTGCTATTTCTATAATTCCTGTCAAATCTCCATATCTTTCTTTTCTCAATATTTAAGCCAGCATCCCTCCATGATAATCTCGAACCATAAATCTGTTGTGCGACGTCTCCAAAAAAAGTTAGCGATCCATCTTGAGGGATTGCATTCACTAATGATTTAAGCATAATCGGAGATAAATCTTGCCCTTCATCTATCACTATATGCTTGTACATTCTCTCATTTTGATCTGATAACAACTCACTATAAACTGTTTGAGCAATATCCTCCCAATCATACCAATATCCCTCTTCTTTTCTAATTTTTTTGTATTCTTCATAAACAGCATAAAAATACTTTCTATTTTCTCGCTTAATCCTAGTATCAGACCGTCCAATTCTTTCCATTGCCTCATACTCCGATAAAGTCGTTATACCCATTTTCTCAATCCAACTAATTTCTTCTAAAAATACTGTATCATCTCTCTTGTATGTATTATTCGCTGGATTTTGTGACCGCAAATTTTCCAATGCTTGCCTAATTAAAAGTAATTTTTTTGTATCACCATCTTCTATTCCCGACACAATACCATTCCAACGTGGCATCTTTCCTCTACTTGCCAAATACCCCCTCGCGAACTTATGATAATTTCTCACATGAATATTTGGTGGGAGTTCACTTCCAACAATTGCTTCTAAGTATTTAACTAATGT
>CAKPJK010000068.1 GCA_934162615.1 uncultured Clostridia bacterium | reverse complement strand
CAATTAATACAGTGGAGAAACCGCACCGCTTCTTATGATTTTAAAAATAATGTCGGTGTCGATATCGAAAAAAAGATTCAGGAAGAAATACAAAAGCAGAAAAAAGTAAATATCGAAAAAGTGTTAGGTGAAATTGCAGAATTAGATTATGTCCTGCCAAAGCAGTATAACCAGGAATTCACCATGACCAGATATTTTCATTATGAATACAAGAAGCTGGAGCAGTTTCTTGCATTGAAAAAGGCAGAATATCTTTTTGAAGAAAAAAAGGCAGACGGAAAGATTATTGCATTGACGGATGCAGATAAGACAACTGATATGGAAAAAGTCCAGCAGCATCTGCAGGAGTTAAAGGACGAGCGAATCGTAGTTCTCATTTCAAAAGAACCATTAATGGAAGAAGAAAATATAAGGCGTCTGGTAGCAGTGCGGCAGTTAAAAGAGGATAAGACATTTTTAGAAGAAAATGCAGTATTGCAGCAGGAATTGCAGCTATATGAAGAAGATTTGATTTATGAAATCAATGCAGCATTAGAAAAACGTTATCTTCCGGAAAATGGAAACTGCGCAGTATTATGTGGAATTGTATCCAGGAATAAAAGTAAATCAGTAGGTGAATTTAACCGTACGCTCAGTAGAATCTGTGAAGAATACTATAATCTGACTCCGAAAATTAATAATGAAATGATTAACCGCAGAAAGGTGTCGTCCCAGACAAAACGTGCCAGAAGAAACATTGTAGATGCTGTTTTAAATGGAAAAGAAATGGCGCAGTGGGAGAACGGTTCGGCGGCAGAAGCAACCATTTACCGGGCAACCTTACGGGCACTGGATGAAGGAAGAGCAGAAGAGGGAAGCCAGCAGGTATTACAGGAAATCATGGAATTTATCAACCACTGTGCCGGAAAAAAACACAGTTTTTCCGAACTCTATGAAAGTCTTTCCGGAAAAGGTTATGGAGTAAGAGAAGGTATCATTCCAATTTATATCGCAAGGCAGATTGCGGAACTTGAGGATACGCCGGTCATCCTTTTGCAGGAGCGTGAAGTGGAGATTACGCCGGAGATATTTGACAATATAGAAGAACATCCGGAGAATTACAGCCTCTATGTGGAAAAAGAGACTGTAAATAAAGAGAAGTATATCAAGCAGTTGGAAGAAATCTTTTGCGGACAGGATACCTATCAGAGTATTGGAAAACGAAACCGGCTTTATGAACTGGTACGAGTAATGCAACGGTGGTACAGAAGTCTGCCGCAGATTGCTGTTTCCTTCCAGACCTGCCCGGAAGGCATGGATGAGGAAGCTTATGCATTTATCAAGGGGCTTCGTAAGATTCTTAAAAATATGGAGCCGAACCCAAGAGAAATGCTGTTCGAACAGCTTCCGGGGCTGGTAGAGAAAAAGAATTTAAAGGAAACGGCACGGCAAATCAAAGAGGGAAAAGAATATTTAGATACTTTCCTTTTTAAGAAAAATGAACAGGCAATAGAAGTCACAAAGAAAATCTATGGCGCAGCAAAAGAAGACAGCCTTTCCGGCGTTTTAAAGGCATGGTATGAGGAGCAGGGAAAGGCGGCAAAGAGTTTTCTGGCCAGCAATCAGGTGACTGCATTGATGGGCTATTTATCCAGAATGCAGACCCACAATGAACAGGAAATTGTAGAACATCTTTCCAAGGCAGTCCTTGATATTTATATGGAAGACTGGCGGGATGAGTCCTTGAAGCAGTATGAAGAAGAGCTTGCCCGGTTAAAGGCAGAGATTGAACACATTGGAATGGAACAGAGTGAGTCCGGCAGCAGGCAGATGATAGAATTTACCGGAAGTGATGGAAAAAAGGTAAAGAAATTCTATGAAGCAGAGGATGACAGCACCAGTTATTTCCTGAAAAATGCCATGGAAGAAGCTATGGAGGAATTCGGAGACAGTCTGGAAGTGAACCAGAAGGTAGCAGTACTGGTTCAGATGATAGAGAAGCTGACGAAGTAGTAAGGAGTTGTAGTTATGAATACAGAAGAAATCATTTATCTTGACAATGCAGCAACAACATATCCAAAACCGGAAGCGGTATATACAGAAATGGACCGGGTCAACCGCAGTCTTGCATTTAATGCCGGGAGGGGTTCCTATGCCCTTGCAAAAGAGGCAGATGAAATTATCACAGAAACAAGAGAAGCACTGCTTGATTTAGTGCATGTAAAAGAGGAAGCAGAGGTGGTTTTATCCGCCTCTGCTACTGTTGCTTTCAATCAGATCATTGGCGGAATGGACTGGAAGGAATCGGATGTGGTTTATGTCAGCCCTTATGAGCATAATGCAGTGGTTCGCCCGCTGGATTTATGGAAAGAGCGGATTGGATTTACCATAATAGAGCTTCCACTGGAAAAAGAATCCTTAAAAATTGATTTGGAAAAAATGGAATATCTTTTTACGGAGCAGCCGCCA
>CAKPJK010000067.1 GCA_934162615.1 uncultured Clostridia bacterium | reverse complement strand
AATCTATTCTGTAGTGATGTCATTTCTTCATAGGCTGTTTCTTTATTACAATTTAATACAGTTGCATACATAGTTTTTTCGTTTTTATCAATAGTTTTCTCATCATTTTCTGCATATTTTAGTACCTGTTTCAAATCAGAGAATATTGTTTTTTCTGGATTCTTTGCATAATTTACTACACGAGAAAGACTATCTTTAATTGCCCATATTTTCGTTGTTGCCATTGTCATCACCATCTTTTTTGTAATTGTAAATGTCTAAGAAATCACTTTGCATTTTTGCTATTTTCTCTTTTATTTCTTCATTACTCATATAAGCAAACCCAATTTTTAATTCAACAATTCCTGCATAAATTTTACGAAGTTCTTCATCTGGTATTTCATAAATTTTTTGTTGCAAGCCAACTTTTCTTAAATAAGACGATAATTTCAAGTTAGCCTTTTGGGCATTTTTCTGTAATTTTTTCTTTTCATTTTCACTTACTCTAACATTAATTCCTATTGTTCTATTTCTCATATTTTTCCACATCCTTTTTCAAAAATTTTAGTTCATTTTTTATAAAAAGTCTTTTCATTTTGCTTTTAATTTTTTCTAATTTTAAGATAGGGGTTATAGGGGACAAAGTCCCCTTTCATCATAAGATGTCGGATTTGTGGCAATACAAATCCTATGCTCGCTACACTTATAGACATTAAATTTGTATATACATTTAGTTGTGTAGTCCTACTATTAATTTCTTATACATAAATTAATTCCTTTAATACAATTTCTTCTGCTTCATTTTTAAAATTGTTCATCATTCCTACCCAATATAATTGATTAGTATTTTTCATTTCTTCTGTTAAATTATTTTCCTTTTTTAATTGCTCAACTCTAAGGTCAACTCTTGCTTGTGCTGTTTCTTGTATTTCTTTTAAATGATTATTTAATGTTCCGTTCATAAACATTACTGTATATTCTGCTTTCTTATTTTCTTTTAAAAATTTTAGTCTTAATCTTCCATATTTATTTAGTATAATCTTTTCTTCTTTCTCTAAAACTAAATTAGGCATATAATAATCTCCTACTTTTGTATATTCAATTCCATATTTATTATCAATATTGTTTTCTTTTAATTCTTTGTTTTCCATAATTTCAATTCCTCGATTTTTACTAAATTTTTTAACTAACTTTTTCTCGTTCTTTGACTCTAATTGCTCCAACAATTCTATTTACTTTTTTCTGTGGGAACTTTTTATCATCTGTAACTAGTTCAACTAATTTAAAAAGCTTTTCTCCATTTTCATTTATTTCATCTATCGTAAGATATTTTTTCTGATAACCTTTCTTTGGTTCATCTAATCTAGCAATCTCGTAATAAGATACTTCATAATATTCATTTAATTTATTGATATAGTCTTGTAATTCTTGCTTGTCCATCATAATTGTTGTTCTAACATCTTTACCTTTTTCATCTGCAATAGTCATATCAAACATTCCGTTTTGCATTAATTTATATACTGCTTCTATAAATGTTTTTCTTAATTTCATATTAACTAATTTGTAGTTTCCTTTTTTATCTTTTTCAATAGTAATACTTTCCAAAAACTTTGATATAAATTCTTGTTTTTCTTCTTTGCTTTTGTTGTTCCATTCTGTTATCAGCATATCGTAAAATTTATTAGAACGAATTAACTTTTCTTTTTCCACATCTCTATCAGCCATTAAGTGTTGTGGAGAAAAAGTTTGCTTATTTAAGTCAATGGCTTCAATGCGTTTTTGTTCAAGCAGACTTAGCTTTTCATCAACTTCTTTATATTCTTTTGAAAATTCCTCTACATCAACAATTTCTTTTAAATATGCTTCTTTTATTCTGTTCTTTCTACTTTGTAATGATGATATTTCTTTATCTAGTTTGGCTGTATTTCGTTCTTTCTTATCAGCTAAAACAGGATAAAAGTATTTCTTTACTGTCATATCATATTCAATTAAGTCCATTATCATTGGCATTACCTGTTCTTCAATTAAATCTTCTCGAAGATAAATTTTACAATCTGTACAATGGTAATACATATATTTCTTCTTTTTACCACCAGTTCCTTTACATTGCATTATTTTGCCACATTTTGGACATATCATCTTCTGCATAAATATATAAACTCTATCTCTACAATATGCTCTTTGAATTTTCTCTTTTTGAATTTGAACATCTTCAAACATTGCTCTTGTTATTATTGGTTCTATAACATTAGGATATATTACAGGCTCTTTCCCTTGTTCTTTCGCTACTCTCTTAAACCTTTCATAATCTCCTACATAAATTCTATTATTGATTATTTTTTCAATTTTAGAATCTTTCCATTTCTTTGGACTTAAAACCTTTTCTTCGTTTAGAATATTAGCTATTGTCTGATAACTTTTCCCCTCAAGATACAGATTAAATATTCTAACAATTATATCTTTTGTAGTTTCATCAATTCTCACTTTCTTTGTTTCATCTCTTTTGTAACCTAGTGGGCAAGTTCCGTGGAATATGTCCACATTTTATAGCACCTGTTAGACCGAATTTTGTTCTTTCGCTTACTATTTCAATTTCTAATTGTGATAAAA
This sequence comes from uncultured Clostridia bacterium, assembly GCA_934162615.1. Lineage (GTDB taxonomy): Bacteria > Bacillota > Clostridia > TANB77 > CAG-508 > CAG-269. Next base: position 511 of record CAKPJK010000067.1, on the reverse strand, counting down.
CAGTTAGCATACGGACAAAAAATCTACCGATTAGCCGTGCTGGTGTTTACATCATCACGGTCGCAAACAAGATAACAATGATGTGTTTCTAAATCTGATATTAAAACCTCTAAATCTCTTACAGACCTTGTAACTCTATCTAGTTTATATGCAATAATATAATTAATTTTACCTGCTCGCATATCTTCTAGCATTTGCTGAAAAGCTGGTCTGTGTTCCATATCTTTGGCTGATATTCCTGCATCCTCATAAACTTTGTAAATCTTATAGTCCTTATACTCACAAAGTTGTTTTAATTTTTCCTCTTGTTCACCTAAACTAAATCCTTCCCTTGCCTGTTCTTCTGTACTTACACGAATATAAATTCCTGCAACTTTTCTTTCTTCATTCATTACAACATTACCTCCTTCTTTTAATGAATAATAGAAAGACACAAAAAAAAGTGCCACATAGCATATCTGCTTAGCTATTGACACTTTAAAGTTTTTATTTATTGTTTTAACTATCTCTA
>CAKPJK010000066.1 GCA_934162615.1 uncultured Clostridia bacterium | reverse complement strand
ATGTAGTGTATTTACAAAAGATAACTTACCTAAAATACAAGATAAAATGAGAGATAAATGTATTCAAGGCTTTAATAAAGAATATGGTCTAAATGTTGTTTTAAAAGACAAACAAAAAGGAAGAAATATTGATTATAGAGTTAGTCAAATGGTTGATTATGATGAACTAAAAAAGAATTATAATAAACAAAGACAAAAAATAAATAAACTTAATAATCAAACAAAGGACTTAAATACTAAATCAGAAGAAATAAAAGATATTATTAATAATTTAAGGAATCAACCTTTATCAAATAAAAATCTACTTCTATCTAATCAAAATAAAGATAAGTTAATTGATTATATCGAAGAAGTAAATAAATCCACTAATGACTTTAAAGAAATAACTAACTACTCTTTATCAGTAGATAAAATAAAAGAAGATTTTGAAGAAAATCATAACTCTATTGAAGATTTAAGAAAAAGAGTTAAATTACAAAATGAAGAAATAAATGATTTAAGATGTGATTTAAATAATAAAGATAATGAAATATCATCATTAAAATCTATAATAAAAGATTTAAAAGATTCATTAGACTATTGGAAAGATAAATTTCAAAGAGTAGTAAAATTTATTCACGATAAAATACATGGTATATTTGGTGATAAAGACGATAAATATAAAGAAATGGCTGATAATTTATTTATAAATGGCATTATGGATGAAAAAGAATATACTAGTGTTATTAATAAAAAAGATAAAAATCGTGATGATTTTGAGAGATAATTTATAATTATTAATTAAAAAAATATAAAACTATGATATAATTAAGAAGAAGCAATGAATAAGTTATTATTGCAAGTTTATTAAGAGGTGTAAAGTTTTATATGGGACAAATTGATAAATATTGGGATAAAATACATCTACAATATAATTCAACTTATGATAATTGGTTAAATAAATACGTATATTTATTTAATAAAAATAGTAAGATTATAGAATTAGGATGTGGAAGAGCATATTGTAGTAAATACTTATTGGATAACGGATTTAAAAATATAGTAGCTTGTGATATTTCACAAGAAGTGTTAAAAATGGTTAATAGTTCAATACCTGAATTAAAAACGTTATTATTTGATATGAGTAATGGCTTGCCTTTTAGCGACAATTCAAAAGATGTAATAATTGCTGATTTAAGTTTACATTATTTTGATTTAAATACTACAAATTATATATTTGATGAAATATATAGAGTATTGGCAAATGATGGACTATTAATTGCAAGAGTAAATGCTACAAATGATAAATTATACATTCCTAATAATTCTAAAAAAATTGAGAATAATTTCTACTATGATGGAAATATTTATAAAAGATTTTTTGAATATAAAGATTTTGATTCTCTATTTAATGGGTTTGATGTATGTAATTTAGTACAAGAAAATATGAGTAGATACGAGAAGCCAAAAATACTATGGGAATTTTGCATAAAAAAATCACAAGTTAAGAGAGGATTAAAAAAATGATTGATACAGGTTATTTATTTAGTAATGAACCAGATAGACTTTTTGTAAATACAAGTTTAGGTTGCACAGCAAATTGTGCATATTGCTACTTACCGACATTAAATTATTCAAAAGGGAAAGTATTAGACACATATATTACTGCTGAGGAATTAATTAAACAAGTAGAATCATATAAAGGATATAAATCTGGTAAGAATGGAACATTAATATCATTTGGATGTTATTCAGAATGTTGGGATGAAACTAACAAACCACAAACTATAAAATTAATCGACTATTTTTTAAAAAAAGGAAACCAAGTACAGTTTTCTACAAAAAGATTTGTTGATTATAGGGATTTAATAGAAATAGGGAATAATATTAAGTATTACGGTCAGCTAACTATTTTTGTATCTTCAGCTACAATAAGTGCTTGGGATAAATTTGAAAAAGGAACAACTGAACCATCGCAAAGATTTAAAAGTTTTGAAATTACTAAAGAACTAAATATTCCTGTAATACTTTATATAAAACCTGTCTTACTTGACATAACTATAAAAGATATAAATAAATATATTGAAGTAATAAAAAAATATAATATAAAAGATGTAGTAGTTGGAAGTATAATAAAAACAAATGGAACTGGAGAAGTTGCACCATTTGTTAAAGATAATTCTATGCATACACAGCCTATAGAACAGGAAAAAGATATTATTGATTCGCTTTCAAAAGTATGCAAAGTATATACTAAAAGCATTCATGTGTTAGATAATTTTAAATAGATATTTTACTTTTAAAGTCAATAATTGTTTGTTTCAGTTTGTTTATGCTATTAGGAGTTATACATTTTTCTTGCCATAAAAAATTGTTATCTCCTAATTTTTCTAATATTAATTTTCTTAAGAATTGACTAGGTAACCTGTTAACTTTATATATAACTTTTCCATCTTTTTCGCTTTCAATGTATATATATGAAAATTGATTATTAAAGTCATAATTTGCTAGTATATCACACTCTATGTTATCTCCTAACATTTTATTTAAAGTATTCTTTATATCTAATTTATTGTTAAAATATGGAATACAATGCAGATGAGCATGATCTATACTTGTACCAGCATAACCTGATTGTGCAGAACCATGTTCAAAAAATAAAATATCAGTATTATAAAGATTCTTATAGATTATTTTTAGTTTTTCTTTAATCTTAATAACATCTTCTTTTATTTCTTTAGGCATTTCATAGAAATTTAGATAATGATAGTTAGATATAATTAAGATATGACCAATAGTTAATGGAGAAATATCGACCTGAACATATATGTTTTTGTTTTGAAATAAAATAGTATCATTGGTTGGTAAAGTAGCAAGTCTATTATTTTCAAGCCTTGAGTTTATGCAAAAAGGACAATTTTTCGAATAATTCATAATTCACCTCATTCAATCCCATTATATATTATTTTTATATAATAGTCAAATTAGCTAATTTGGTTAGTATGTGTCAAGTGATAGTTAGCAACCGTCCTTTCAGTTGATTTTCTAGGCGTGTAGCCATTCCTACTTTCCGAAAAAAATTTTTAATTTTTTTCTTTTTTTGACATCACATACTAAAATTTTTAATACAAAATTATTATATAGTTTTTTTTAGATTTTTGTCAAGTCATTTTT
>CAKPJK010000065.1 GCA_934162615.1 uncultured Clostridia bacterium | reverse complement strand
CACCAACGACGTATCTGTTCGAACTAAATTGAACAGAATTGATACAGAAATCAATCAGAAAATAAAATCTGGTTGATTTTTTTATTGCTTAAAAACAATATTAAAATCATCCTAATGAAAGTATGGTGCTAAAAATGAAGATAATTAAACAAGAACTACTTCAAAAATAGATGATAGATTTATTTTGTAAAAATAAATTTAATCAGATGTTTTTGTATTCAATTTACCAATTAAGGTAAATTGAATTAGCCTCGCAGAGCCCCCGAGTTATGATAGTATGTCATAACTCATAGGGGAGAATGCTTTAGTTAAGTACACTAAAATCATTCTCCCCTTAAAATAACTTGTTTAAGCTGATATTTTTTTATTTAACATTTTTTCAATTACCGTTGTCATATCTTCAAGACTAACTGGAAAAGAAATTATGCCAACACCTCTATAATATATATCTATTTCTTGAACTTTTTTACCATCTATTTTTTCTGCTTGATGAATTAGCATCTTTTCTATTAACTCATTCAAGATTTCTGGCGTTAGTTCAGTTATCTCGGTATATTTCTTAACATTAGATATAAATTGTGTAATATCAGTATCTTTCTTTTCTGTATTTTCAATATCTTTTGACAATTGTTCAATCTTAATTTTTAATTCTTGTTGCTCCTTATCATAATTAAAAGATAAGTTTCTAAATCTTTCATCTGTTAGCTTTCCAGATATATTATCCTCGTAAATATGCATAAACAAGTTATCAATTTCAATTATTCTGCTCTTTGCTTTTTCAAGTTCTTTCTTGCTTTTAGAAATTTGCTTTAGTTCATCTTGTGTAGATTTGGCAAGCTGTTCTTGAATAAAAAAATCTTCATAGCTTTTTACATACGAAATTACTCTTTGAATATTTTCTAAAACAATAACTTGTAATATCTCATCTGAGATGTAATGAGATGTGCATAGAGAAGTATCATGCTTATAACTTGAACATCTATAATGGTCTTTATTCTTTAAGTCCTTTACAGGAGACTGAAAATACATTTTTTTGCCACAATCATTGCAGAATAGTAATCCTGAAAAAATACTTTTCTTTCCTGACCTAGTAGGTTTTTTTCTGTTATTTCTTAATTGTTTTGCAATATTCCAAGTATATTTATCAATAATTGGCTCATGGGTATTTTTAAAAATTTTTCTATCTTCTTTTGGAAGTTTTACCCTAGTCTTATCTTTATAAGAACGAGTAGTACATTTAAAATTTACTGTATCTCCAATATATTCTTGTCTATCTAAAATACCAGCTACAGTAGTTCCACACCATTTATATTGATATTCTTGAGTATTAGTATTTGAGTTTGTACCAATACTTGCATTATATTCTGATGGAGTTAATATCTTTCTTTCTCTTAAAATTCTAGCAATTTCACAAGTTCCATGACCTTGAATAAATAGATTAAATATTTCTTTTACAACTTCTGCTGATGTTTCATCTATAATCCATTTCGTCTTATCATTTTCGTCTTTTTTATAGCCATAGGGTACATTATTAGCAAGTGAAATTCCTGATTCCCCTTTATTTTTAAGAACAGTTCTAACTTTTTGACTTGTGTTTTTAGCATGCATTTCATTAAAACAATCTTGAATAGGTAAGAAGTCATTTAAACCTTTACTACTATCAATATTATCCATGATAGCAATATATCTAATGTTCAATCTTACAAAATCTTCTTCAAGAAGTTGTCCAACAACAAGTCTATTTCTACCAAGTCTTGAATGGTCTTTTACTATTATTGTTCCAATCTTTCCACTTTCAGCAAGTTCCATCATTTCCATAAAAGCAGGTCTTGTAAAAGTTGTTCCAGAATACCCATCATCTACAAAGAACCTAATATTTTGAAATTTGTTATTTTCTGCATATTTACTTAAAATTAATTTTTGATTTTTTATACTATTGCTTTCTCCTGAAAGTTCATCATCTCTTGATAAACGACAGTACAAAGCAGTTATTTTATCGCTTTCTAGCTGTTTCATTATTTTCTCCTTTCTTTGACAGCTCGAAATACGATATAAAATTATAGTTACTACATTTCAAGTAGTGTTTATAATATACCATATTTCAAGCCTAAAATTCAATACAAAAACTATTACTTTTGGAAGATTTCAAAAAATCTAGTTAGTATTGTGTGTTCCGAATCTTTATTAAAATAGGTATTTACCTTATAAACAGTACCTTTTATTTCTTTTTCAAAGTTCAAATTTTGCTCTGGATAAAAGCTTTTTAAATGTTCTGCACGTTCTTCTTTAGTCATTTTGGAAAGCTTATTACAAAACTCAATTTTTAAATTTTCTAAAAATTCATATTCTTCATTAGTTAATTCAATTCTATATATTTTTTCACTATCTTGCATCTCTGTCAGCCCTCCTTTTTTTCTTGTATTCAGGAGAGTTCTTTAATTTCTGCTTTTCAAATTTTGCTTTTTCTTTTGCTTCTTCACGAGCTTTTTTCTCAGCTTGTATTTTTTCTTGTTCTTCTATTTCTTCTAGGCTTATATTATTTTTTAAATTCATATCATTTTTAACTTTATTACAAGCTGAAAGAAAGTCATAATTTTCTACTTTTACAAGATAATCAACTGCATTTTTTCCACCAATACCTTCTTTAAAATAATGCCATAATCCATTAGAAATTTTTAAGCTACTATGTGTTTTTGTAGTATAAGTTCCATTACAAAATAATTGTAATTCACTTGGAAAACAAGTCTTTAGATAAGTGAATAAATCAACACTTTTTATTGATAATATCTCATCTTTTGGTAAAAACTTGCTCATTTTATCTCTCCTTTTCTTTGTGTTTTTTAGACTTTTGTTCTTTTTCTTTTGCAAAATCATCTGATACTTTATCTATTGTGTCATCAACTGAAAATTCAAGTTCACTCCTTAAATTTCCATCACATTTTAACCACCCATCATAGCAATCTTCTAGTAAATTTTCTCTTGATTTTAGAACTTTATATTCTTCATTTGATAAATCTTTATCATATTCAAATATGTCTATTATCTCCTGTTTTACTGTTATTTCATAAGCCCTATCTATTGCATAATCAACTCCACTTTCTCTTATTTTTTCTTTAAATTTTTCCATTTCTGCTTTTAATTTTTTTATTAATTCTTCTTTCATAAATTCTCCTTTCTTC
>CAKPJK010000064.1 GCA_934162615.1 uncultured Clostridia bacterium | reverse complement strand
AAGAAGAGGTAAGCGAGAGAAAAAAGAGATAATTTTATTTGAGTTAAATTTGGAAAATGAAATTTTAAATTTAGAAATAGAATTAAAATTAGGAAGATATAAGCCAGGTGCATACAAATCTTTTAAAGTGTATGAACCAAAAGAAAGAACTATAATGGCAGCTACCTATAGAGATAGAGTAGTTCATCAATGGTATGTAGAAAATTTTATAGAACCTTATTTTGTTCCGCAATTTATAGAAACAACTTATGCAGGAATTAAGGGAAGAGGAATGCATAAAGCATCAAAAGATGTACAAAAAGCAATGAAAATTGCTAAAAACAAATGGAGTGAATATTATATATTAAAAATGGATGTTGCTAAATATTTTCAAAATATAGATAAAAGAATCTTATGGAATATTATAAAAAGGAAAATTAAAGATAGAGAATTATTATGGTTAACAAAAGTAATTTTAATGTCAAAAGAGGGTATGACTGGATTACCACTTGGAAATTATACTTCACAAATGTTTGCAAATATTTATTTGAATGAATTAGATCAATATGCAAAGCATGTATTAAAATGTAAAAATTATTTTAGATATATGGATGATATAGTTATAATATGTGAAAATAAAACTATTGCAAAAAATAATTTAAAAATGTTATCAGAATTTGCAAAAACAAATTTAAAATTAACATTTAATTCTAAAATGAAAATATTTAAAGACATACAAGGTGTAAATTTTTGTGGTTATAAAATTAATGAAAATAGATTGAAAATTAGGAATCAAAGTAAATATAGAATGAAAAGAAAATTAAAATTGTATACAAAGCAATTAAAAAGTGGTAAAATTACATTACCTGAAATACAAAGAAGTATTGCAGGTTGGACAGGCTATGTTAAACATGCTGATACATTTAATCTAATGAAAAGTATGTTTTATATAGAGAAATAAACTTATAAGCTGGTGGTTTCTGGGTTGCTAGTGGTAACTACAATAACAATGGTAACAACAATCCGCTCGCTAACCTTAACAACAACTATGATAATCATTACAACAATAGTGCTGGTTGGTTTGTGCTCTAATATTGAGTCAGATTATATAATTTATGGATTATATACAGTACAAGTATTAGATATTAAAGGAGGTTTATTCCTTCTTAAGAATTTCTTAAGTAAATAATAAATTGTGAGCATATGTGCTAGTAGGTTGAAAATCGAATGTATGTATGCTTTAATAACTTACAATAAAGTAAAAGAAAAAATATTTGTAAATAAAAAATAAAATATGAAAAACATAATGGATTAAAAAAATTTATTATAAATTTCAAAATTTATTCAAAATCCATTCATTGACTAACAATTTTCAATGTAGTATTATTCTAATATGAAAAAATATACAAAACAAAAAGAGCCAAACGGCTCTTTTTGTTTTGCATAAAAAATTTTTTAAACTCATAGAATTTAGAAAAAGACCAAGGAGAGAGTTATGAAAAACGAACAAATTATGAATGTTAGTATTGAATATGGAAAAGAAAATTTGAAACAAATACTTATAAAATTATTAAAAGAGCAGTACATAAATTATATAAATGAAAAATAAAAGCCTATTTTACGCGGACAAATTTCAAAATAAAAGTTACAATAAGTATAAGCTATAAATAGGCTATTTGCTCTCAACAAAGGAGAGTGAATTATGAACAGAGTAAATAGTTATAGAAGTATTAGAGTTGCAAAATATATTAGACTTTCTCGTGATGATGGAGATGATAGGGAAAGCGAAAGTGTTGAAAATCAAAGAGATATTATTGATAATTATATTTTAGGACATGAAGAATTTATTGAAACTAAAGAATATGTTGATGATGGTTTTACAGGAACTAATTTTAACAGACCAGGTTTTCAAAAAATGATTCAAGACATAGAACAGCGGAAATATAGATTGCATTATAACAAAAGATTTATCAAGATTTGGCAGAGACCATATTGATACAGGATATTATTTAGAAAGATATTTACCAACTAAAAATATTAGATATATTGCAATAGGAGATAATGTAGATACATCAAAGCCTGATGGCTTACAGTTTTTAACATTTAAGCTAAGCTTTAATGATTACTATGCACAAGATATTTCTAACAAAATAAAAAGTGTTAAGCAAAGAAAAATTGAAAAGGGAGAATATCAAGCAGGAATTCCACCTTATGGTTATAAAAAAGATGTTGAAATAAAAAATCATTTAGTACCAGACGAATATAGTTCTCAAATTGTAAAAGAAATATTTGATATGTATGTAAATAAAGGAATGTCTACAATAAAAATTGCAGATGAACTAAATAGAAGAGAGATTTTACCACCAGCAGTATATTTAAAAATTCCAACATATATGAAGAAAAAAAGTGTAAATCCAAATGGAAAATATGTGTGGTTAAGAGCTCAAATTGGAAAAATCTTAAGAAACGAAGTTTATCTTCGGAAGTGTTGTTGGAAGAAAGTTTCAAAAGGTAAGCCATAAAATTGCAAAAGTAAGATGCACTAAAAAAGAGGAACATATTGTTTTAGAAAATATGCACGAACCACTAATTGATATAGAAACTTGGAATAAAGTACAAGAAAAATTAAATGGTTATACAAAAGTACGAGATAGAAAATATGACCATGAACTAAAAGGATTAGTATATTGTGGAGAATGTGGTAATAAAGCAACTCTAAGATGTAGAGAAGAAAAAAGAAAAGATGGAAGCGTCTGGAGGGGTACTTATTTTATTTGCTCTAAAAGGAATAATTATAGTGGACTCTGTGATTGTAAGCAAATATCTGCAAATTTAATAGAAGAAGCAGTAAAACAACAAATAAAAAACGAATTAGAAAAGATAGATATGACAGAAGATGAAATAAAACAGGTTTACGAGGAAGCAAGACTACAAGCAAAATTAAAAGATAATTTATTAAAAAATATTTTGAAAAATTTAAAGGAAGAATTAAAACAGGTAGAGCAAAACATTGAAGAAATCTATCAAGACAAAATAAACAAAGTAATACAAGTTGAAGATTTTAAAGTGATTTACGAAAAAATGCAAAAGCAAAGAGACAAAATCTTAAAAGAAATAAAACAAACAGAAAACACTTTAAATCAAAACAACGAGAAAACTCCTAAAATAGATTTTAAAAAAATAAAACAAATAGCAAACGAGTTCTTAAAATTGGAAAAGCTAAATAAAATTATGTTGGAACAACTAATTGAAAAAATAGAGTTTGATAAAGAAAAAAACATAAGGATTAAATTAACTTTTGAG
>CAKPJK010000063.1 GCA_934162615.1 uncultured Clostridia bacterium | reverse complement strand
CAACCCCTTACTAAAAGTATCTAGTAAGGGGCTAATTTTTTAGAGTTTTCTGTACCTAACAACGTTGCCAGAACGTTCTTCTGTAAATTTTACATCGCACTTTTCACAAAGTGCAACGAAAACTTCTCTTACAATAGCACTAGAATAATATGTGCTAAAAATAATAGAACCAGTTGTGGCAGATTTTATCTTAGAAGATACTTCCGCCTGTCTTTCTTCTGACATATAGTGATCAACTATGTCAAAGAGAAAATTATCAGTGATAGGCATAATAAACCCTCCTTAAAATTTTATAAATAAATTATAACATAAAGTAAACATAATGTCAAATACTATATTTTTATAACTAATTTATTTATTTTAGAATTAATGTAATTTTCTAATTTGGTCATAAATTCTTCAGAGTTTATTTCTTTATTTGCTACCATTTCTAAGCCTTTTTCCCAACTTGCAGTTAACTTAGGATTTAACATATCTGGCATAGAAGAGTAAACAACGTCATAAATAATTTCACCTTTATTTGTTGGGGTTATAATTTGAGTTTTGGGGTTAATTTCAATATATTTTATTTTTTCTAATTTTTTCATTATTTCTGCTCGTGTGGCACTTGTACCAATACCGGCACCTTTAATTTGTTCACGTAATTCTTCATCTTCTATTAATTTTCCTGCGTTTTCCATTGCTAATATTATCGAACCAGAATTATACCTACTTGGTGGAGCAGTTTCAGAGTCTTTGGTTTCAAAATTTATAACATCAATTTTTTCATTTTTCTTTAAATTTTTAAAAACTTCTAAATTATCTGTTGAATCTTCTTCTTTTTTTTCATTGTCATCTAATTTATCACTAGATGTTTTAGTAGCCAAAAGTCCTTTGGATACTTCTAAATAACCAAGGTTTGTACATACTTTACCACTTGCAGAAAATGTCTCATTCTCAATATTTATTGTAAGAGAAATTTTACTAAATTCAGCAGGTGGGTAAAAAATACTTAAAAATCTTTTTACAATTAATTTATATATTTTTTTCTGAAGTTCTGGTAATTTTTCATAATTTTCAAGACCTTGACCAGTGGGTGTTAAAGCATAGTGGTCAGTTATTTTGCTATCATTTACATATTTAGTTTTTAAAAGGTTAGTAGAATATTTTTCATTTATCATTTTATTAATAATATTTTGAATTTCTTCGTCTTTATAATTTTTAGCTAAACCATTTAAATTTTTAGATATTTCTTTTGCAACAGCACTAGATAAAACTCTTGCATCGGTTCTTGGGTATGTAACTAATTTTTTTTCATATAAATTTTGAATAACATCTAGTGTCTCTTCTGGCTTTATTTTAAATCTTTTTGTACATTCATTTTGAATTTCTGCTAAGTTGAATAATAATGGTGCATTTTCTTTTTGCTTTGATTTTTTTAATTCTGTAATTATTGCTTTTTTTCCTTGCAATGAAACTATAAAATCTTTTGCTTTTTGTTCATTTTTGAAACCTGACTCATTATATAATAATGGTGATTCGAATAATTTTGATTTTTCATTTACTTTCCATTCTGCTTTGAATGCTGAATTTTCATCACCAAATTCTCCAACTATTTTATAATATTTGGTCTTAACAAAATTTCTAATTTCCCTTTCTCTTGAAACTATCATTCCTAAAACACAAGTCATGACACGCCCAACTGAAATTGAGGCCTTTTCTTCATTTATTTTATTTGCCAATGTTCTCCCTTGTGTAATTGACAATAATCTTGAAAAATTAATTCCAATTAAATAGTCTTCTTTTGCTCTTAAATATGCACTATCTGAAAGACTATCATATTCAGAAGAATCTTTTGCTTCTCTTATTCCCCTTAAAATTTCCTCTTCTGTTTGTGAGTCTATCCACACTCTTTTAACTTTTGCTTTTGGATTTGGATGTGCCATCATTAAAACAAGCCTTTGGATATATTCTCCTTCTCGCCCAGAGTCCCCTGCATTATAGATTTCTTCTATATCTTCTCTTTGCATTAAACTTTGGACTATATTAAATTGATTTTGTACATTTGATATTACTTCATATTTCCATTCTTTTGGTATAAATGGAAGTGTGTCTAATCTCCAAAATTTTAGTTTTTCGTCATATTTTTCTGGATAACTCATTGTTACTAGATGTCCTACACACCAGGTTATTATCCATTCATTTGATTCTATATATCCATTTTTTCTTGGAGCCGTTATTTTTAATGCTTTTGCAAATTCCATTGCTACTGATGGCTTTTCTGTTATTAATAATTTTTTGCTCATTTTATCATCCTTTTTCTTCTATATACTGTTTTGCTTTTTCTTCTATTATTTTGAATTTTTCGGCAGTATCTTTGTTTGTAAAGTTAAACCTATTATATAATTTTTCTACATAGTTTTTTTCCTTAAATATTGTAAACGTTGGTCTAAAATATAAGTCATATATATATGCAAAGTGAGCTACAAGTCTATCTCCACCTGTTTGTATATTTTTATAATCTATATGCTTGTCTTCTATAAACTCTCTAAATATTTCGTCTGTTACAGTTTCGTTATTCATGTTTTCTACTTCCCATACCGTTTTTTCGTCTCCTGTTATTAACAAATAAAATATGTCAGTTTTGTCTGCATCTCTTACTAATTTTGAATGTAATAGTTGTCTTTTTGTTAGTCCATCCTCTATTTTTCCTCTATTATGATTTATAATTGCTTTTTTGATAATTTCATCAAATTCATCTGTTTCTATAAAGTTTCTGATTAGTCCATCTTCAAATAAAATTTTTGCTCCAAGTTCTCCGTGATTCACACTTTTTCTGTCTACAAATGTGTGATATAAGCGTATTTGTTCAAATCTTCCTATATCATGTAATAGTCCTATTAATTCTGCTAATTGGATGTCCTCTTCACTTAAATTTAGTTCTTCTGCCATTTTTCTGGCTAAATTTGTTACCCTTTCTATATGATGGATTTTTAATTTTACTTGTTTATCTTCTGGGTCATAATTTTTTACATATTCTTTAAATGCCTCTTCTAAATTTATTTTCATTAGATTTCCTTCTTTCCTAATGAATTATAACATAGAACTTTGGGGAACGCAATTAATATTTTATAATTTAAAATTAGATTAAATTTATGTTTATTTAACTACTTTCTTTCTTAAAATGTTATTTTGAATTATGATTTTATTTTTAAATTTATGTTTGAATTTTCTTGTTTTTTATTGAATATATTGAATTTTTTATCTTATAAAGAATTTAAATATATTTTGATATAATATAGTTTTACCCTATTGAATTTCTGAAGTTCAATAGGGTATTTTTTAATACGCGTGAACTTTTGAATTTAAAGCAAAGAATTGGTGGTCATGCTTGTCTAATCTTTTTTCGCATTTTTCAATTCTTTCATTTTCTGAATCAAATTTGTTTATATGACTTGTGACTATATCTAATAAAATGCCAAGTTTTTCTCCATGGTCTGCTTCTATTCTTGCAACTGATAAACTTAATTTGTCCATTTCTTTGAATAGTTTGTCTTGCCCTTTTTGCAAATCCCTTATTGATACTCTTGTTTCTTCTTGTCCTTTTTGTAAGTCTCTTATTGATACGTTTGTTTCTTCTTGTCCTTTTTGTAAGTCTCTTATTGATACGTTTGTTTCTTCTTGTCCTTTTTGTAAGTCTCTTATTGATACGTTTGTTTCTTCTTG
>CAKPJK010000062.1 GCA_934162615.1 uncultured Clostridia bacterium | reverse complement strand
AAAAACACCTCCTAAAACAATAAAAAATTGACTTTTCTTTGTTACAAGATAAGCCAATTAATCCACGTCAAATAACTGTTTTAATTATTTTAAATTCTTACCTTTTCCCTTCTTGGTTAAGGTGAGAAGTGGAATACTTCTTATTGCAACGCTAATTATTATATTATTTTTTTTTTTATTTGTCAAGCTTTTCTCACTATTTTTTATACAATCTCCATTTTAGTGAATTGTAAAACTAAAATCAAGTATGAATATAAAATAATATATTTAAGTCTTACACTACTATAATTGTAAGACTAACTGCAATTTGTTATAATTATTATAGCAAGTGTTTCTGAGGAAATGGAGTAATTTATGAATACAAAATATGCAAAACATCTTTCTTTAGAAGATAGAAAAAATATTGAACTAGGTATTGTTGAAGGTCTTTCTAAATCTCAAATAGCTAAAAAAGTTAATAGACATCCTTCGACTATCTCAAAAGAAATTTTAAAACACAGAAAGTTAAAACCTAGAAATCAATTTAACAGAGACAGTATTTGTGTACATTTAAAGGAATGTCATAGATGTACTAAAAAATGTAGCAAGTATCAGGAACCTTCTTGTTCACGTAGAGATAGAAATATTGGTGTTTGTAACAGTTGCCCTAAAATTCAAAAATGTAATTTGGATAAATATTTCTATTACGCTAAAAAGGCAAATGAACAATATTTATACACTTTAGTAGACTCTCGTGTTGGTGTTAATCTAGATTATCCTGAATTAAAACAAATCGCTACAATTATGAAACCATTGCTTGACAGAGGTCAAACTATCTACCAAATACTAGAAAATCATAAAGAAATTACTCAATGTGCTAAAACTTTGTACACTTATATTGAAATGGGTCTTTTTAAAGATTTTGGTATTGACAATTTTTCTTTAAAGAAAAAAGTTGGTAGAAAAATCAAACCAAAAAAACTAAAGAAAAGAAGACAACCTGTTAACTACAAAGGTCGTGAATACAAAGATTATCTACAATACGCAAAAAACAATCCTTTTGAACACACAACTGAAATGGATACCGTATATAACAGTGTTTATGGTCCATACATTCAAACTTTTATATTTGAGAATACCGGATTTATGATAGGTTTCCTTCATCAAGAAAAAACTTCTGCATCAATGGCTAGCACTTTAGATTATCTTCAAAAAGTTTTGAAAGATGATTACTACACTTATTTCTCTTTGTTACTAACTGATAGAGGCTCAGAATTTGAAAAATATGAATTATTTGAAAATAACTCTGAGACAAATGAATCAAGAGGACATATTTTTTATTGTGACCCACAAAGACCTGATCAAAAGCCACATGTTGAAAACAATCATAACTTTGTTAGAAATATTCTACCCAACAAAATAAAATTGGATAAATTAACTCAAGAAGATTTAGAGTTAATGTTTTCACACATAAACTCTGTACCAAGAGCCAGTTTAGGCGGTAGAACGCCATATGAAGTATTTACATACTTTTATGGAGATACATTACCTAAAAAGCTAAATATACAAAAGATTGAAAAAGATATGGTCACGTTACAACCATACCTCTTAAAAATTAAATAAACACTAAAATCAGAAACACCTGCGTTAACTTCATAGGTTCTGTTGAACCATAATTAAGCAAAGTAGACGTTAGTCTTACACTAAAAAAATAACATCGATTTTGCTTGTTTGTTATGCAAATTTTTCTTGAAATCTACTTTAATTTTACACTAAAATAAGCACTTTTTCAATAAAATTATCGTAAAAAAGTGCTTATTTTTTCTATTTTAATCTTACAATCTATTTTAGTTTTACAGATTTGATTTAACTTTTACAATTCACCCCTTTTAAATAGACTTTTATTTGTTCTATAATGTGAACAATATTGTAATTGCCTGCAAATTTTTTTTATTTAATAATTCATCTCTTAGATCTTTTAATGTTCTACTCTTTCTATTTCCCTTTTCTACTTTTTTTCAATCAAAAATTTCTTAACCCCAGTTATATATATAATTAAATATGACACAGCAATTAAAAATCCACCTAATACATCACTTGTATAATGTACTCCTAAATAAATTCTACTAGTTCCAATAGAAACTATCAAAATACTTAATAGAGTAATTAATCCCCATTTTATGTATTTATTTTCAACATATTTGTAAATTAAATATATTAAATATCCATAAAATGCCATACGTACCATAGAATGGCCAGAAGGAAAGCTATACCCTGTTTCTTCTATTATTCTAAATTCATTTGGTCTAGGTCTTTGTAAAATTCTTTTTAAAAGTTGATTTAATATTGTTACAAAAGACAAATTTAGAAATATAGATAGTCCTATTTTTTTGTTTTTTATTACTATAATTAGTATAATTGTTAATGCTATTAAAAATACTGCACTCCCCAAATTAGTAATGACTTTTGCAATAGGAGTTACAAAATCTGATATTAGAAAAGTCGATATGATTTTATATCCTATTATATCTCCCTTCATAATTTCTTTATTAAACACGTCTTCTGCTAAATCTAAAAATCCTACTAAACAAATAAATAGTATGATCCATTTTAAATTTTTTACAATATATTCTTTTATCTTTTCTTTCATTTTATAAGTATTACCTTTCTTAATTTCTAATTACTTAAAAAGTCAAATATTTTATTATAATATGTATCTGTTTCTTTATATCTTGATTCAGTATGTCCGGCATCATGTATTATAAGTTTATCTTTCTTGCAATTAGCCGCTTCATACAATTTTTCACACATATACTCTGGAACAAAATCATCACAATCTCCATGGATAAATAGTATTGGTATAGATGCTTTTTTCACTTGTTCTAATGCAGAAGCTTCTTTTATATCATATTTTGCCCTATAATTTGCAACAATTTCAAACATATTTAGTACAGGAAACTCTGGTAAATTAAATCTTGCTTTTGCTTCTGACGCAAATATATCCCATACAGATGTATATCCACTATCTTCTACTATTGCTTTAACATTTTTGGAAAGTTCATCACCTGATGCCATCAATACTGTTGCAGCGCCCATTGATGAACCATGTAGTACAATATTAGAATTACTATTTTGTTTTATAATTAAATCTATCCAACATTTTAAATCTTCCTTATCTAGCCATCCCATTCCAATATATTCTCCTTCGCTTTCCCCTGATGCTCTCATATAAGGAATTAATACATTGTAACCTTTTTCAGAAAAGTGCATTCCAACAGAAATTACTGATTCAGGACTAGAATGATAACCATGTAATACAATTACCCAATCATTAATTTGTTCATCTCTTATATATTCTGTTCCTTTTAAAGTAATCCCATCTTTTGCAGTTACCTGAACTTTCTCATTTCTTACTTCATTTGACCATTGGTTTGCAAGCTGATTTTCTTTCTTACGGTTTTCTTCTATAATTTTTTCTGTTTCATCATTTATATTAGCAACTTCCACTGTATCTTCATTTTTCACTTCCCTATCTCCACCATTTCCTGCTCTTGATATAGCATAATTAACAAAATAGTTTCCTATTCCAACGGTTGCTCCTATAATAATTATAATTAAACTTAATATTACAATTATTATTCTTTTTAAAATTTTTTTCTTATTATTTTTCTCTTCCATATATGGCTCCTTTTATATTTATGTACCTGCAACTGGGTGTTGGAATCTTGTTGGATTTGTTGAGTTTCCTGTAATAGAT
>CAKPJK010000061.1 GCA_934162615.1 uncultured Clostridia bacterium | reverse complement strand
TTTTTTACTCTTTAGCATATTTAATACTCCCTTTCTTAGGTGCTTATAGAGTAAGTATAACAATTAAATTTTTAAAAGTCAATACCAATTTTTACACAACATAAATTCCCACTACAGATGTGGGAATTTACAGTTTTATCTTTGTTTAGCATTTTCTCTATAATACTCAGCTATTAATTCATCTAATTCAATACTTAATTGATATACTATACTATAGTCTTGTCCTGTGACAATACTTTCATTTAATTTATTTCTTAATTTACAAATTTCTTCATTTAACATACAGTTTTCTCTCCTTTTTACAATTAATTATCTGTATGTTTATAAATTACCATATTTTGATAAACCAGTCAATAAAATATTTCATTTTTTTTGAAAATATTACGCCTTGTTTCTTTGTATTTTAACGTTTTTCGACAATATTTCCATTCATATCTTTTTATTCGACATAATTCCACATTACATTTGTTACATTAATATTACAATTAATTCTTTTTTATTACAGAAATAACCATCTTATCCTCAGTAAACACTTCTTTTAATATTTGTGAAATATATTCTTCATTTATTGTTGTTATTTCTTCTAAATAGTCAAAACTATTTATTTGTTTAAAGAAGTCTGCCAAAAACATTCTAGCAATATTAGAAATATCATTAAATTCTGTTACATATTCTCCATAAATCCTTTTTTTGATTCTTTGGAATTCTTGTGTTTCAATTTTTAAATTAACAATTTCTTCTTTGAATCTTTTATATACTTCTTCTGGATTTGGTGATTGTCCTGTAATTAAAATGTGTGCATATCCTCTTGAAAACTCATAATCTAAGCTTGGTACAGAAAATAGAAGTCCTTCATCATATAGTTTTTTATACAATTTTGAGCTTTTTCCTATTATCATATTTAATAGTATTTCTATTGCAATATGTTTTTTTACAAGTTCTTTTTTCTCTACTGGCTTATCTTTTATACCAAACACAAATATTGGCTGGCTTACATCCATGTTTTTTGTAATGTTACTTTTTACTATAGTTTCTTCTTCATTTGGATATATTCTTTTTATTTCTCCATTTCCTTTTTTATCTATTAATCTCTTTTTTATTTCTTCTTACAGTAAGTAAAGCTGCTTCATTCAATAAGTTTTCCAAATCAGCTCCACTAAAACCAGGTGTTCTCTTAGCTAAATTCTCTAAAGTAATGTTATCAGCAAGAGTCTTATTCTTAGCATGAACTGCTAATATTTCTTCTCTTTCTCTTACATCTGGTAAATTAACTGTAACTTGTCTATCAAATCTTCCAGGTCTAAGTAATGCAGGATCCAAAACATCAGGACGGTTAGTAGCAGCAATTATAATGATACCTTCATTAGCACCAAATCCATCCATTTCAGTAAGTAATTGGTTAAGAGTTTGTTCTCTTTCATCATGCCCACCACCTAAACCAGTACCTCTTTGGCGTCCTACAGCATCTATTTCATCAATAAAAATTAAACATGGTGCATTTCTTTTAGCCTGTTGAAACATATCTCTTACACGACTAGCTCCAACACCAACAAATAATTCTACGAAATCAGAACCACTAATAAAATAAAATGGAACATTAGCCTCTCCTGCAACTGCTCTAGCTAATAAAGTTTTTCCTGTTCCTGGAGGACCAAATAATAATACTCCATTAGGAATTCTTGCACCTAACTTTTGGAATTTTTTAGGATTTTTTAAGAAATCTATTAATTCTGCTACTTCTTCTTTTTCCTCTTTTAAACCAGCAACATCTTTAAATGTAACTTTATTATTATCTGTACTTAATTTTGCTTTACTTTTTCCAAAATCCATTGAACTCTTATTTCCAGCCATTTGGCGATTAAAGAAGAAAAACGCAAAACCTATAACTACTACGAAAGGTAGTATATTAACCAAAATTATTAGTAATGATGATGATTCTGGATCTGCTTTTGCTTCCATTTTAAAATTTTGAGTTTCTGATGCATCTACTATTTTTTTCATTACTTCTTCGCTCATTGGAAGTCTTGCAAAAAATGTTTGATCTTTTTTCGCATCTTTTAGTGAACCTTCTACCTCATAAGTTTTAGCACTACTTCTAGCTGTTATAGTAACATCCTTGATGTTCCCATCAGATAGTTCACTCATAAATTCATTGTATGTTAGTTTTTTTATGTCTGTATTCATAAAATTAAATACATAAAATACTCCTAACATTATTAAAATCATAAATAAATATGGAACTAAACCCTTTTTTACATTCTTATTATTCACAACTCTTTTATTCATTTTTTTCCTCCTCTAGCAATATTTCATTATTATATCATACTTTTCCTTTTTTTGTTTATCAAATTTAGATTTTTTTAATCCTGGAATCCAAAGTATTTTTCCTTCTGAATCAGCAACAATAGGCCAAGTATCTCTTCTAGCTAAACTTATTTTTTTATCTATAAATATATCTTTAACCTTCTTTTTTCCGTTTAGTCCTTTGACATTTATTTTATCACCAACTCTTCTTGTCCTAATTATTATTGGTAGACATATATCATCACTTGATAATCTACATATATTGTTAGAGTTATCATCAGTAAATCCACATTTTTCTATACGATGACCATTAGGTAATTCTGCATATTTATTAAATTCTATTTCATAGGCCATTATTTCTTCTGTATTCCTTTTTAAGTAAAAATCATCATAGCTTTTAACTGCTAATATTTCATTTGGTAAATTAACCTCCATATTTGACTTTCGACTATTAATAACATACATCAGAAGATCTATATGCCTATCATTTACTAAAATCAAATCATCTTGATAATATTCTTCTAACATATAATATAGTATTTCTTTTTGAATATATCTATCAAGTTCCTTAAACTTTTCTATACTTAAAATACTATTTTTTATAACATGTTTTATTGCATTATTTCTTTCTTTATTAATATATTTACTAGCTTCAGCAATATTTTCACTAAATTTTAGAAATTTTTTATGAACATTTTCATCTTCTTCTTTTAAAAATGGTAAAACGTTTTTACGATATCTATTTCTAGTATATTTCATTTTTAGATTTGATTCATCTATAAAATATGGAACATTATTCTCCTTATCATAGTCCTCTAACTCTTTTTTTGTGTAATAAATTAAAGGCCTTACTAATTTATAGTTATTCATATCAACAATTTTATGAAAGCCGCTATATCCTTGAAGGTTTGATCCTCTAACTATTCTCATAAGTACAGTTTCTATTAAATCATCTCCATGATGCGCTGTCATTAAATATTTAGCCTTATATTTACTTATAACACTTTCAAAGAAGTGGTATCTAATATTACGAGCATCATTATGAAAATTATCATCACCATACTTTTCTATCTTCATTTTTTCAAGCATTACATTATTTTTTTCACAATATTTCTTAATAAATTCTTCTTCTTCCTTACTTTGTGCTCTAATATTATGATTAACATGTGCACAAATTAATTGTAGACTATATTTATCTCTAATTTTTAGTAACATATCCATTAGTGCCATTGAATCTGGGCCTGTTGAACAACCAATTACAATTTTATCATTTTGCTCAAATTTAAAGTTTTCTTCAATATTAATCATATTATCACCACATCCATTCTAAAATAAATACACAATTTTTGCAATTAAAAACTATCTTACGGTATTCGTAAGATAATTTCCCCATCTTTTGAGTATGAATACTTTTCTCTAGCATATCTTGCTATATAATCAGGATCCTGTAATTTATCAGCATCAACTTGTAACTCATCTTCTTTTTCCTTTAATGCAACAAGTTTATTTTTTAATTTTTTCTTTTCTTGATACTTACCATATATTTCAACCCAATATTTACCTATAGTATAAGTAGTTCCAATAATTATAGCAATAGATGCCAAACCAAGAAATAGTAAACGTTTTACTGACTTTTTTGCTTTTCTTTTTTTCCTTGCCATAATTATCACCTACCTTCATAAATATAGTATATCACTGATAATTA
>CAKPJK010000060.1 GCA_934162615.1 uncultured Clostridia bacterium | reverse complement strand
TTGATTTGTTGACTTTCTCAACAAACTGTTCAAACTCATTTTGTTCCTCAATGTCTGGAATCGGTATCATAATCTTTCTTATTTCAGAGAGATTTAATGTCTTCTGTGCAATTCCTTTAACCTTTTCCTCTATTTGTCTTTGACCATCTGGGGCAAGCAGAGCACTGTGCAAATAATAGCTATTAACGATGTCTCGCTTGGGTTTCAAATATGCAATATGACGTTGGAACAAAAACTTCTTATCTTCAGTAACCACTGCTGGATGACCGTAAGATCCTACTGTAGAAAGTAATAAATCGCCAATTTCAATCGGTGTTCTCTTATAGAGCTCATCATATGTTTCTTCGCTGATAAACTTCTCTGCATTATAGGTAACTGTATTATTTACCAAATTCGATACGAAAATAAATGGTATGCCTACTTCTTGAAATTTTGGCGGTTGATGTGTGCCATCAGTGATGATTGAGCACAACTCATTCATCGACTTTAGATCTTTACAGTTTCCAAACATCTCGACAAATCGGGCTTTGATTAAGAGGTCAAGCTGTTCTAATTCCTGTTTTCTATTACAGATAACACCATAGGTTTTATCTAATATTTCAACTATCTCTAATTGCTTTTTCTTATCAATTTTTCTAACTAAAGTTTCTCCCAGAGCATTCTTAGAAATAGCCTTAAAAGTACTTCCTGTTCCTTTTGCATTTAGCTCAGCATGTTTCCCCTTTAAGCAGTAATATATATATTTGAGATCAAACTCTTCAGTTGGCGTCAAACCAGCCAACCCTCGGCCAATGCAACTTTTGGTATTTGAGAAATTCAATGCTCCAATAGGTGCTCTTAATGATATTAAAAGTGTATTCTCTTCAACTATTTTTGTAGGTGCACTACACCATATTCTTACTTCAGGGTACATATCTCCAAAATCAGCATTCCCCTGAAAAAATGGAAGTCCTTCACAATTTTCATTGTAACTACTTGAATCTGGCGATTGCCCCATATTCAAAACACAGGCTTCATCAAGCCTAACATATTCGCTCATCTATCATCCCCACAAATCTCTCATTTTATTGCACATTCATATGATAAAATCAAATATCTAAAACATACAAACACGAATTGACCTTTTCTCATTTTTACTAAGCAAGATACTTCTGATGAGCAGTTTTGACATTATTCTGATTAACCATAGCATACTGCATGGTGGTATCAATCTGGGAGTGTCCAAGTATCTTTTGAACCTGTTCAATCGGCATTCCCTTATCAATAGCTCTAGTAGCCATTGAACGTCTGAATTTATGCGGATGTATTCTCTCTAAGGACAGCTTTCTGCCGAGTTTTCGCAATCGAATCTCAACACCACTTATCTTAAGTCTGTCATGTGGTGCATCCAACGTAACAAACAAGGCTTTGTTTTTATCAGTTCTAGTATCAATATAATCCTTTAGATGTACTTTTGACTTTGCATCAAAATATACTCTGCGCTCTTTATCACCTTTTCCATAAACGATACACTCACGTCCTTCAAGATCAATATCATCTATATTTAGATTTACAAGCTCACCAACTCTTATTCCGGTAGAATATAAAAGATCTATGATTGCCAAATCTCTCTTTTCATTACAATTATCTCGAAGCTTCTCTATTCCCTCATCAGAAATCACGCTTTTTACAACTGTTTTTGTCTTTATCTTATGAATCCTGCGCATAGGACTTTTAAGAATATAATCCTCTTCCTCGAGCCACGAAAAGAAGCTTGAAATATTTCTTCGCACATTATCAATTGTGACATTGGAGCAATTATTGAGTTTTTGATAATCTGACAAATATTCACGTATTTCTTCCGTTGTTATTTTACGGACAGATGTTTCAGTTTGTGACAGTAGATGCTGCACTGTTTCCCTATAATACTTTATTGTTCGTTCTGAACACCCCTCTATAGTTTTTGCATCAAGAAACATTTCCAAAAATTTATCATTTGCAATCTCTGCTTTCTCTGCTTCATTTTCTGCAAATGTTTGTAGAATGACTTCCTGTAATTTTTTCATCTGAGCTATTGATAAATACTCCGACATTACATTTAAAACTTTAACTATTTTTTCTTCCATGTTGATATCTCCTTTCGAAATACCAACATCCTTCTCCTGCATAAATGCAATTTATTCCGGCAATTGTATTTATGCAGCCTGTGAATAATCCATAATAAAATTTTTACTTACGATATGCTCTGCTATAGCCAATCCTGTTCTATTTTCTTCTCTAATTGTATAAACATATCATAATACTTTTCTTTGGTTTGACGTATAATATCCATTGCAATTGCCTGATTATATGCGTGTGCAACATTATTTCTCGAAACCAATGCATCCAGCCATAATTCTTCATCACTAATCATTCCTGCCTTGTAAGCTGTTTTTAAAATTGTTCTTGGCGATCCTGTTGCGCCCTCCGCATAACCAAAATTCTCTAATAGTTCTTTCATCGCCTTCCATGATTGTTCAAAACAGATTTCATATAATCCAACCATGCCAGCAATTTCCACATTTCCATATGGTTCTTTATAAGAAAAAATATCGTTTAAATTGACTAATGCTGCCTTAAAATTCTCAAATTTTCTCATATAGCACTACCCCCTCTCTTTTTATAGATTCCAACAATTCTTTTCTTACAGGCTTATCCAAATCCACAATATCAAATTCCAACAACGTTGAAGTTGTTTCGTCTACATCCAAAATAAAATGACTACTGCTACCACCGCAAAATGCCAAATCTATATCACTTCGCTCTTTAAAATCTCCTCGCGCTCTTGAACCAAAAAGAATTACTTTTTCAACACAATTCTTCTTCGCTAGCTGGATAATTTCCTGTAATACTTTACATTTTATTCCTGTTTTTTCAAAGGTACTATTTACATCCATAAAGACTCCTATATTACTTCGTTTCTTATCCAAAATATTTCTGCATTAAACTATCAAATAATATTTGTGTTTCATCCAATGCTTTCTGAACTGCAACTTTTGATTTGTCGACTTGAGCGACGAAGTCTGCGAATTGTCTTTGTTTATCTGTCGGCGGTAAATAAACATATATCTGTTTCAGTTTTGTAACGTTAATCCCAGCCATAACAGCTCCTGAACTAACCATTTCTATCTGATGTTGTACATCACCACTAAAGTGAAGCTGACACATCATGAAACATGGATCAACTCGTTCACTATCAACTCTTATACGTAAAACATCAGAATGAATGATTCCGGGTTCAAAGCTCGAAGGAAAGAGTCCACACCTCCCCACATTGCCTTTTCTTGACATTGCAATATCCCCTGGCAAAAGAGAATAAGCCAATAACTGTTCTGCTTTTTCAACACTTACATAATGTGTTGGTATTTGAGAAAACCCACTATTAATCTGTGGTATTTCCCAAACAGCCACGCCTTCAGTTTGATATTCATCTTTACTTAACTGTGTTCCAAATGGACCACATTTGATATCATCCGATGCTACGCAAGCATCTACAAGTTTACATTTATCATATTTGCAGGTAGGATCTGCCAAATCACCAAACATCTCCACAAATCGGGCTCTGATGAGTTCATCTAGTAACTCTAATTCTTTTGTTCTTGATTCAATAACCTTTTCTATTTTATGTAACGTACTAACAATTTCTTTTTGTCTATCTAAGGAATCAAGATTGAATTCCTCATTCTTATAATCTTTAAAATAAATGTGTGGAATTGTTGCACCAGTAAAATACTTCTCCAAATGCATATATTTCACAACATAACATAGATACTCTGGTAGCACATTGTCTTTCGGAAGTAAATACTGCATTGTTCCTATTACTGAAGACTTTGCAGGATGTAATGTAGTTCTTCCTATTCCTGCGCCATCTTTAACAACCGCAACATAGGGCTGCTCCTGATGATAAAAATCCACATTCCCAATATAACCGGATGCTCCATAAATAGGATAATCTCCATCTTTGTCCACCACATCCGATTGTTTTAAGTTTGATGAGCCGCGCTCACAAACATCTTCAAGCTTAACTCTCGCCATCTATCATCCCCACAAACCTCAATTTTATTGCACATTCATATGATAAAACCAAATATCTAAAACATACAAACACG
>CAKPJK010000059.1 GCA_934162615.1 uncultured Clostridia bacterium | reverse complement strand
ATTATTATCTCTTCTGTTGAAAGTGATTGATGTTCTTTTCGATAATTTTGATATCTAGTTTCATTTTCTTTGATGTAGTAATTTAATTTAGAGGCATTTTCAAAGTCATTATTTTGTTTTTCTTTATTTATTTTTTCAATATTTTCTTCTTTTTTTATGTTTGATTGATCTGTAGATTTTTTAATTCCGTATGTAATACTACCTATGATCATTAAGATACAAATTATGAAAATTGTAAAATTTTTTTTCTTTATTTTTAATCTTCTTTTTCTTGCTACACTCATTTAATCACCTAATTATATAATAGCATTAATTTTTTTGTTTATGTATAATTTTGGTTTATTTTACATAAAAAATGATAGGAGGTAGACATGAGAAAATTTATTATTTTGCTTTTATGTATTTGTACTGTGATGTGTCCGTTAGGGGCTTTGGCTGATGATAGTAATGTAATTCCTGATGCGGTTAGTGGAATTTTAATAGAGGCTAATAGTGGACGAATAATTTATGAAAAGGAGAAAGATAAGCAAGTAGCGGTTGCTTCTATGACTAAAATGGTCGCTCAAATAATTATATTAGAAAATATTGAGGCTGGTAAAATTAAATGGGATGATGTAATTACGGTTAGTAAAAATGCTGAAGAGATGGGTGGGTCGCAGATTTATTTACAACAAGGTGAAAAAATGACTGTTGAAGATTTAATGAAAGGTATTTCTATGGCATCAGGTAACGATGCGACTGTAGCGATGGCTGAAGTTATTAGTGGAACTGAAGAGAGATTTGTTAAGTTGATGAATCAAAAAGTTAAAGAATTAGGCCTTAAAAATACAGCGTTTAAGAATTGTACAGGATTAGATGAAGAGGGACATTATTCTAGTGCTTATGATATGGCAATGATTGCTAGAGAATTAGTAGTTAATCATCCAGAAATATTACGTTTTTCCTCTATGTATGAGGATTATTTAAGAGAGGATACTCCTAATAAGTTTTGGCTTGTAAATACCAATAAAGTCGTGTACTAAAAATGCTATAGTGAAAAATTACTATAGTATTTTTTGTTTATAAATAAGGGTTTTATCAAAAACTAACATACAAAATAAATTTGTTTGTAAGTGAATATTACTATAGTGTTTTGGAATATTTAAAAAATTAACCCGTATAATTAGATGAATAAGTTAGAAAAAAAGGAGATTGGTATATGATTTGTTTATCTAAAAACATTAGTTTAGAAATTATGAAGTTTTTCTTAAATACTAGTGTTCCAAAAATTTTAAGTGAAAGGAAAGGTATTGCTTCTTATAGGTAAGAAGTGATAAAAACTCGTGCAGACAGCAATTTATTGCAGGGTATCTACTGAAGAACAAGCGACCGTTGGATTTAGTATTCACGCTCAAAAAGATAAATTAACTAAATATGCGGAAAGTAATGATTGGGATATAGTAGATTACTATATTGATGATGGTATAAGTGGTAAAAATTTAACTGATAGGAAAGAAGTATCAAGACTAATTGAGGATGTAAAGAAAGGAAAAATAGAAAACGTTCTAATATACAAATTAGATAGACTTACTAGAAGTGTTAAAGACCTTATTTATTTAATAGAGTTATTTGATAGTCATAATTGTACTTTTAACTCTCAAACAGAAAAAATAGATACTTCAAATGCTGTTGGAAGAATGTTTGTTAAGATTATTGGAATATTTGCAGAATTTGAAAGAGAAAATTTAGCAGAAAGAGTTACTTTTGGATATGAACAAAAAACTAAAGAAGGTAATTATACTAATTGTAATGGAGTTTTTGGCTATGATTATTTAGTAGGGAAAGGAAAACTTAAAGTTAATAAAAATGAAGCAATTTATGTTAAGAAAATATTTAATTGGTATTTAGATGGCGAATCTATGGTTAAAATTGCTAAAAAGTTAAAGGATTTAAATGTACCAACGAAAAGAGGAGGACATTGGAATCAGTCAACTATTTATTCAATACTTACTAATCCTATTTATATTGGAAATGTAATGTATGGAGTAAGAAGAAAAAATGGCTTTGAAGTAAGTGGCAAAAATATAACACCAATACTTTCTGATGATTTATTTAATAGCGTTAGTGATTTGATGAAGAAAAGAAAAAAATTTCATAATAAGAAATACTCTTCTGATGATACTTATTATTTTAGAGTATTAAGCTGTAGTTTATGTGGAGGTAAATATCATGCTAAAGGGCAACTTCAAAGTGGTAAAAAGTATATTACTTATCAGTGTAATGGACATAATAACAATAGTTGTAATGCTCTAGGATTTTCTCATCTTAAAATAGAAAATGCATTTATTAATTATTTAGAGAATGTTAAGGATTTAGAATTTGATACAAGTATTTTAAAGAAAGAAAAAAGGGTAATAGAAAATAATGATACTTTGGATTTACAAGAACAAGTAGAAAAATTAAATAAAAAGAAAAAAGATATGACAGAATTATTTAGTACTGATGAAATTGATTACGATACTTTTAAAGAAGTAAAAAGTGTAATTGATTCTAAATTAGAAGTGTTAAATAATGAGTTAGATAAAATTAATAAATATTCAAATGAAGAAGATCTAACTAATGAAGAAATTATTAAAGAAGTTATAGTTAATTTAAAAAATAATTTTATTCATTTAAACAATCATGAAAAGAAAATGTTTCTGGAAAGATTCGTTAAAGAAATAAAAGTAAGAAAGGAAGGAATGGGTAATGACCTTCTCAAATACTTTAACGGAGCCACATTGGAGGTGTCTGAAATTGAAAAAGGCTTTGATGTAATAATAATCGTTGGTGATCTTGATATTGATATACAGCAGAAGTAATGCTGTAGCAATTATGAAATTGTAACCTGGAGGTTTTAAAATGGGCAGTTTAGCTGACATAATGGGAGTTCCCGTTAATGTGCTTTCTGACAGGGAGTAGCTTGGACTTATGCGTCTCTACATGGGGAATGATTATATGAATAGAATATTTATGCTGTCCGTTGACACCTTTAGTTTTCTGTCGGAAAATCCCGAGCAAAAAAGTGTTATGGATGATGCAGACCTGATAATACCTGCTGAAAAAATTGTACTTGGAAAAAGACAGAGGCATTTTGCCAGGAATATAGTAAAGGGATATATGAGCTTTATGTACCTTTTACGTATAAAGGGTCTTGTGGAAAGCATGTATATTATTGGTGACAGCGAAAAACAGACAGAACAGCTTGTGGAGGTCTGTAAAAAGCAGAATGACAGTTTGATAATAAGCGGCAGCTATAACATAAATGATGAGACGAAGTCGGAAGAAGAAGTAATTAATGAGATAAACAGTGTTATGCCGGATGTAATAATATTAGCTGTTGAAGATGGAAA
Source organism: uncultured Clostridia bacterium (assembly GCA_934162615.1). Classification (GTDB taxonomy): domain Bacteria; phylum Bacillota; class Clostridia; order TANB77; family CAG-508; genus CAG-269. Next base: position 977 of record CAKPJK010000059.1, on the reverse strand, counting down.
GCTCTTTAACTGGGTGATGGAAAATGGACAGAAATTAGCTGCAAAGCTTTGCGTATGCATGTGTGATATAGCAGAACGCGTCATAAAAGAGAATTCCAGTCCGCCGGGAATAATATCGGCTTTGGGATTTGAAAAACTGTATTATTCCATGATACAGAAAAAATATAAAGGAAATACAAAAAAAGAGCGTATATTTAATGCGTTAATAGCAGACTATAATAGCAAAAACGGGGAGTGAGAAGCCTGTATAGTCTGATAAAAAGCATTACAAAATGTAAATACGTTATTATAACAGTAGGAGTTTGCCTGATGGCTGTTGGAATAAGGTGTATATATGAACCACTTAACCTTGTTACCGGCGGTATATCAGGCATTGCTATTCTTATAGGACATATTACGGAAGGTATAAAGGAAGGTGGAATACCGGTATGGCTTACAACAGCGGCACTTAATATTCCATTATTTGCCGCAGGGTGGTTTGTAAAAGGAAAGGAGTATATAAAAAGGTCACTTTACGGAACAGTTATGTTTACAGTGTTTTTGTCCCTTATACCAAGGGTAAATCTGGCTGACCAGGACTACGTACTTGCAGCGGTTATTGGCGGACTTATAACCGGATGTGGACTTGGACTTGTGTTTTTGACATCTTCATCAACAGGTGGAACGGATCTGTTAAGTCAGATAATAAGAAGATTCTGTCCGCAGTTTTCGGTCAGCACTATAATATTTATCATAGACTCAATAATAGTTGCAGCTGGCGGGGTGGTATTCGGTTATAAAAATGCAGCCTATGCAATTGCAGCTGTATATATAAGTACCAGGACCATGGACAAAATAAATATGGGCTCATCAAATGGTCTTATGCTTATGATTATATCTGAAAAATACAGGGCAATAAGTGACCACATTATGAACGAACAAAAAAGAGGTGTTACTGCCATAAATGTAACTGGAATGTATAGTAATAAGAGTAAAAA
>CAKPJK010000058.1 GCA_934162615.1 uncultured Clostridia bacterium | reverse complement strand
TGCTCTCTTTTCTTATTAATATACAGACGTTTAGAAGCTTTATGCTTTTCTTTGCTCTGCATAATTCTGTTTTCTTTTTCTTGAATATAGCGTTCGTCTTTTTGAATGACTTTAGTCACATAGGACTTGGCAACATCTAGTTCTTTAGCAATATCTGTTGGTCGTAAATGCTCTTCATAAAACAACCTTGTAATCTCAGTTACTTTTTCCATTTCGAATTACCTCCTTTCTTGTACCTGGTTACTTTCCAGGTGAATTTTCCGTCTACAATCTCAAACAATAAATATTTCAAAAAGTATTGTATTTATAACACGATTATAGTATAATAATTATAGAATGTCAATAACAATTTATAAAATAATAAAGATTGTTTTAAATATTATTAATTTATTGTTATTGAAGATTGGAGGAAATGTTAGAATGAGTATTGAATTACCTAAAATAAACCATTCAGAAGATTTTTATATATGGTTTAGCCCAGAGAAAAAAGAGGAATATTATTCTACACCACAATATTTTTATAAATCAAATTATCGAATAGATTATGATAATAAATTAAGAGAGATATATTGGAAAGAAACAGAAAAAACAGAAGGTGGAATAAAACATCCTTCAACTTTGTTTTATCCTTTTCACGAAAAGCTTGGAATGTTTTTATTAAATTTTTTAAATGCTGATCTATCAACGTACGAAAGTGCATACAAAGATTTCTTTTATATGTATGGGTTTGAAATATTAAGAGATATTGATGAAGATTGTAAGGTTGATTTAAAGTCAAATTTTGAAAATGATAAGAATTATTTGAAAGCAACACAAGAAATATATAATGCTTTAAAAGAGCAAATTTTATATATTCAAGAAAATATAAAAGATGCTGTTCACTATATTTATAATATTGATGATATAGAAGAATTACGTGAATTCTCATATAGTGAAAGATATGCAGTTTATTTAATAAAAAACATGGGAGAACTTTATAAATATAACAAGAATGACAACATAATTAGAGATAGCTATGCCAATAAACGTATGGAGTTTTCAGGTATTAGCGAATTTGAATTATTAAAGCTATTGAAAGAAAAATCAATGCTAATTTCGATGAATGATACTCACAAAGTAAATGATATTGCAGGAATTTGCTATGCAATATTAGAAACAATTACACAAATTCCAAGCTATCCAATAAAGAGATGTCAAAACTGTGGAATGTATTTTATTCCTAGTAAAAGATTAGATGAAATTTATTGTGATTATCCGAAGAAGAAAGGTAAAACCTGTAGAGAGAAAGGTGCTATAAGTGCTTATAATAAAAGGTTACAAGATAAATCTGCTTATAGTGAATATAGAAAATTGTATCAGCAAAAATTTGCTTTTATGAATAAAAATAAAGATGATAAGAAAATTAAGAAGGATTTTGAGAATTGGAAGAAACTTGCTAAAGTTAAGATAGCTGATTTGAAGCATGGGAAATTGAGTGAGAATGAGGTTTATAAATGGCTTGAGAAAAATAAGTAAAAGTATTGTTTTTATTTGGATGGAATGATATACTTATTAAATAGATATAGTAATATGGAGGGAAATCATGAAGAAAAAAATTATTATCACATTAGTAACAATATGTATAATATCACTTGTGTTTCTTATAGTAAAAGGAATAATTTTTGGATGGGACACTGAATATATTAATATGATGCCAGGACCAATTTTAAGTGTAAAAAATGGAAATATAGTAGAAATTGGATATTCAACAGGAGAAGATGTTGTTGAATACGAAGGATATAATTTTAAAGATAATTATAATATTGAAATAATATCATTAAAAAGATTAACTATATTCTTTTTATTAAATATATTTTTCACTACAATGTATTCTGTTGTTGTATATAAAAACAAAATATATAATAAAAAAATAGATGTATTGCTATCTCTGTTAGTGCTCTTTATACCATTACTTATTACATATTTTGTAATATGCAGTCAATTTAGTGTTGTAGTATGATATTACAATATCATTGAAAGATAGAACGAGGTTTATACCTCGTTTTATCTTTCTAAATCCCACTCTTTTTCACATTTTTCTTTCATCAACTGCTTTTCTGGGTCAAGATAATCGCCAGTTTCTTTTTCAAAATCTCTAACCAATTTCGTTTCATCACCATTCATTGAAAAGTTTCTACAAATCCAATGAATAAATTTACCAAGAGTTTCTTTAAATTTATCTAACAGCTTATGCAAATGCTTATTTTCTTTTTCTAGTTTCTCAATTTGTTTATCAAACATTCTCCTTAAATCTCTATTTCTATTATTAAAATCAATCTTTGCATCATTTAATTTATCCTCAAATTCATATTTTAAATTTTCTGCCTTAGTTTCGTAATCTTTTTCAAGTTGCCTAACTTTTTCATTAAGTTCCTTGTTGTTCTGCATAATTTTATCTTTTTCATTTTGATACTTTTCAGCTTCATCTATAACTCTAGCTTGTCTAGATAGTTCATTGTGCAGTGCTAAATTGTCTTGGTATAACTCGTTTATCAAGTGATCCTTAGGTTTTATTATTTCTTCTTCTATTTTTTCATCTCTATTAATCATAAATTTTCTAATATCTTTAATATCAGGTGTTTCTGGTAAATCTATTTTAATATTTTCAAGAGTTTGTTTTGTATTTTCAAAATTAGTAATTGATTTGTATTCTTGAATTGTATAGTGATTTCGATTAGTTTCCTCTTTTGACAAGCCTCTTTCCAACTCAAATCCATTTGAAACAACATAGCTATAAAAAGCATCTTGTAATTTTCTATAACTATCCTTTTCTTTCCAAAACTCACTGCAAGCCAGTTTATCCATATTGTTTCCTTTTTTATCTGTAGTATGAACCACAGGCAAAAAAACAAGATGCATATGTGGAGTTCTTTCGTCCATATGCACCTTTGCAGAAATTATGTATTGTTCGCCTAAGTTTTTATATTCAGATACAAATTTGTAGGCAGTTTCAAAGTATCTTTTTGTTTCTTCTTTGCCAATTTTATCAAAAAATTCATTGTCTGATGTTATTACATATTCACAAGCTATATTGCTTACAACTTTAATTTGTCCTTTTAAGTCATATTCTTTTCTTAGTCGTTCAAATTCTTTTTCATAGCTATATTTTGGTGATTTTATTGAATAGTTTAAGCTGGATTTTGCTTTGTCTATGTCTGGGTTCGAATAGTTTTTATTTCTTCTTTCATTATGTCTATAGGCTAGTGTTAAATTCTCTTTTTTGTATTTGATGTTTCTAATAATAGCGTAACTCATATTTTCATTTCTCCTTTCAATTTTTTCTTTTAGATAGTAATAAGCACAGCAATTCCTACCAGCAGATTTACTGCATATTTTAAGTGCGCAATAATCGTGGGTCACTTCAGTGCTATAACACACTACAACACTTTTATTGCAAATAGCAAAAAAGTGTTAGTGTGGCAGGGAAAATTTTCCCTACAACCCTTTTCAAAAAATCGCTCTAATGCAATTTTTTGATTAACTAAAGTATGCTAACAGCAACTTTAGTTACATATGCAAATTTCCCAATTATTCAATTTGCATAATACGGTGCAAAATCAAAAGAAGAATAATCTCGCTGTTCATAATTAGCAAAATTATTCTTCTTAAAATTTTCATCGCCGTATATTTTATTATTATTTCTATTATTATAATTTATTTCCTTAAACTTTTCTTCAACAAGGGTATTTAACTTTTCTTGTGGAGAAGATTGAAGTTTTGTTAAATAGGTAACACCACAACTATTTGCTGGCAATAGTTTTCGGCATTCTACTTGCTTACTATCCTTTTTATAATCTATTGTAACAGTTATATATTTTTTATCTTTAAGTGAATTTACAAGCTTCGAAACTTGTGTAACTGAAATACCTAACAATTCACTAAAAGTTTTATTAGTACAATAGCAGTATTTCTTATCTTTACTTAAAAATATAATAATAGAATATATAATTTTCTCTTTATCACTTAATTTTGCATCTTGCAAAATTTCAATTGGTATCCATATACCTTTTAAATTTAAATTAGTCATTTAATTGCAAATCCTCCTTTCCAGCTCGCCTCAGAATAAAATCTGTAGCATTTTAATCTCATTTTTATATAACTTTATACCTTCAATATGTAGACGAAAAATTTCCACAAAAAAATCGCCTTGAAATTATTTCTAATCTCAAAGCGATTTATTGTACAAAATAAGTAATCATACATATATAAATTTTCAATTTGGATAGTTTCCACACCCACACCACATGGTTGGGGAGTATATCCTCAAGCAGCAGCTGGTTTTCCATTTACAGCATCAGTTTTAGCAGTAAAAGGTGACCCTATTGCAGACTTACAAGAAGATTTAGCAGCAGATAAAAAAGATTTTAAGTGCAACCAAAATTAAAAAAATGACTAAAAGTGTTGCGATTATTGAATTATTAGGCA
>CAKPJK010000057.1 GCA_934162615.1 uncultured Clostridia bacterium | reverse complement strand
ATGTAGAAAAAACATTAATACAACCAACATTTATATATGATTATCCAGTAGAAATTTCACCACTTGCAAAAAGAAGTTCAAAAGATCCAAGATTAACAGAAAGATTTGAAGTATTTATTGGTGGTAGAGAATATGGAAATGCGTTCTCAGAATTAAATGACCCAATTGACCAATATGAAAGATTTAAAAAACAAGTTGAAGCTAGAAATGCCGGAGACGAAGAAGCAGGTATGATGGATGAAGACTTTATTCAAGCCCTTGAATATGGTATGCCTCCAACAGGTGGTTTAGGAATTGGTGTTGATAGATTAGTAATGTTATTAACAGATGCTGCATCAATTAGAGATGTATTATTATTCCCAACAATGAAACCTTTAAACTAAAAGTTGGCATGTAAGAAAATGTCACAGTCAACATATTTGAAAGGTATAGATAGTAGTTATCTATATGAAGGCTATTTAGCATTTAAAACTGAAGAATTATAATTTAAAAACAGTATCAAGTAAAATGAAAAATTACTAGATACTGTTTATTTTTCTTATAAATTATAAAAGTGTAACCTTTTACTAATTAAACTACACTATATAAATGTAAGATATCTTATAAAGGAGTTTTTAAAATTGAAACAAGTAACACAAATAGAAAAATATTATAAAAATAATGAAATTGATATGGACCAAATAATAGAAGATTTTACACCATATATAACCACAATAATAAACAAAGGAACAAATAATAAACTATCATTTGAAGACAAAGAAGAAATCTATTCTGACGCATTCTTTATATTATGGAAAAATAGAAATAGATTAAATATAAATGTATCATTAAATTCATATTTAGCAGGAATAACCAGAAATTTGATAAAAGAAAAATATAGAAAATTGAAAATAGTCTATGATATTAGTGATTTTGAAAATGAAGCATTAAATAGTGTAAATATGTATGAAAATGATAGAGAATTAATATGGGATATAGAACAAAAAATAAAAGGACTAAAAGATATTGATATAAAAATTGTAAATTTATTTTATTATTCATCTGTATCAATTAAAGATATAGCAAAAAAATTAAATATTTCTGAATTAAATGTAAAGACAAGACTGCATAGAATACGAAAGAAAATAAAGAAAGAATTAAATAACGGAGGAATTTAGAGATGGAATTTAACAAAAATAAAATAAAAACCAAAATTGCTATATCGAAAATAAAAGAGGAGAATGATATAGTTATGGAAAAGAAAAAAACAAGAAATATATTAAAAACAGTCGTGACAGCAATAGCAGGAATAATTTTAAGTGCAGGATTTGTATTTGCAGGGACAGCAGTATATGAAAGAGTATGGAAAACACCAGAAAAAATCCAATTATCTTCTGGAGATTATGAAGAAATAACAAAGGTAACTGAAGAAAGTAAAAAAGAAAATATATCAGAAGAAGATGCAAAAAAAGTTGCAATAGAAAAATTAAATCAAATTGGATTTAATTCTAATATAGTAAGTACAAATCATTTTAAAGAAATAGATTCAACTAAAATATTATATCGTTTCGATACAGAAGATAATTATGAAATAACCATTGATGGACAAACTGGAGAATTTTTAGAAATATGGGACAATAATAAAAACATTCAAGATACAAGCAAATATATGACAGAAGAACAAGCAAAAGAATTAGCCAACAAATATTATAAATTATTTGGATACAAAGAGGGAGAATATGAAATAACAAAAGTTCTATCTGTAAACAATGAAGGAAAAGACAGAGGACCAGGATTTAGAATATATGTAACATACAATAAAAAATATGGTGATGTATATAATCCTTATGAAGATATTACAGTAACATTAGAATCTAAAAATATGAAAATGGCCATGTTTAGAGTTAGTAATATTTCATTTGATAACAATGAAACAGTAGTCACAGAACAAGATGCAATAAATATTGCCTTAAAAGAAGATAAAAAAGTAGCAAAAAATAAAGTAAAAAATACAAAAACAAAATTAATGGTAGTAAAAATGAATGCTGATGCCTATGATAGAATAAACAATACAGACAAACATTATGAAGCAATGCAAACACCTGATTATCCGGTTGAAGAAAGAACATATTATAAAGTAGATGATAAAATAAGAAAAGCGTGGGTAGTTGTTATAAATTATGAAGATAATTTTGGAGACAATGTAACAAAAAGATACACAGAGGGAGCATATAGTTATTTTGTTGATGCGACAACTGGCGAAATAATAGGTGGACATACAATGGATTATATTTATAGTGAAAGTAGATAAATTATAGTATTAGTTTTATACAAAAACTCGACTTTAATATTTTTTGGGTTTGATTTATTGTAATAATATTGTATTTATGATAAGATAAAACAAAATTAAGAAATACAGAAATATTAAGAGGTAAAATAATGAAAATAGGAATAGATATAGATGGAGTTTTAACTGATATAGAACAATGGCAATTAGACTATGGAAGTAAATTTTATTATGAAAACTATGGTTTAGGAATAAAAAATTATAAAGGATATGAAACTAATGAAATATTTGATGTAGATATAAAATTAGATGATGAATTTTGGAATAAATATTTTAGAGAATATTCAATTAATGTAGAAGCAAGAAAATTTGCAAATGAAGTAATTGACAAATTAAAAAAAGATGGACATGAAATTTATATAATTACGGCTAGAGGTTCTTTTTTAAGCCATTCAGCAGATGTAATGACAATAGAAGAAAATAGAAATATTGTATTAAATTGGCTAAAAATTAATCAAATACATTATGACAATATAATCTTTAGTCCAGAAGATAAATTGGAAATATGCAAACAAAATAATATAGATTTAATGATTGAAGATAAGCCTAAAAATATAAATACAATTTCTAATGAAATACCTGTAATTTGCTATCATGCAAATTATAATGAGCAATGCAATGGAAAAAATATTTATAGATGTTATAGTTGGTATGATATATATAGAAAAATAAAAGAAATACAAAAACATTAAGAGGTAAAAGATGAACATAGGAATAGATATAGATAATGTAATATCAAACTTTGACAAAGTATTAAAATAAATAAAAATATATTAAAAGGATGTAGATATGAATAAAGAAGAAATAATAAAATATTGTTTGACATTAGAAGATACATATAAAGACTGTCCATTTCCAAACGATTTTGAATCAGTAACAATGAAACATATTAAAAATAACAAATGGTTTGCTCTAATTATGAACGTTAATGATAAGTTGTATATTAATGTGAAAACAAATCCAGATTATTCTGACATATTAAGAAATACTTATGATTATATAATACCTGCTTATCACATGAACAAAGAACATTGGAATACGATTATTGTAGATGAAAAAGTGGACAAAACATTAGTAAAAGAATTGATAGAACAAAGTTATCAACTAACAAAATAAAAGCAAATAATAAGCTAAATAGGAGATTAAGGTGAAGAAAAAAATTTTAGTATTTATTATAGTTATTTTTCTTTCTTTTATAATAGGTATAACTTTTTTTATGATAAATAATGGGTGGTATTTAAGAATATTTAAAAATACCTACATAAAAGAAATTGATGGAAAAAATATGCTTATTAATTTGTAATTTAAAAGAGATTAGATAAAAGGCTTAGATATTAAATCTTTCTACTTTGTGAGAAAATATTGTAATTGGAGGTAATGATATAATGGAAAAATGGAAATGTCCAAAATGTGGAAACGAAGAATATGAAAAGGACCAATTTCAGGCAACTGGAGGAAATTTTGCAAAAATTTTTGATGTTCAAAATAAGAAGTTTATAACAATTAGTTGTACCAAATGCGGATATACGGAATTATACAAAACAGGAACAAGTGCAGCAATGAACATATTTGATTTTCTAATGAACTAGGTACAAAATAAAAAAATATGGAGAAAAGATATATGAAAAAAGTATTAAAATATGGAACAATTGCAATTATTATAATGGTAACAATTATTATAGGTATAAATTTATATGTAAAAATATCTACCAATAAACAAATTGTGAAAGAAGCAGATTATACAAAATTATCAAACATAGATTGTATAATAGTTTTAGGCGCTGGAATATGGAATAATGAACCTAGTCCTATGCTAGAAGATAGATTATTAGAAGGAATAAATTTATATAAAAATAATGTATCAAATAAAATAATAATGAGTGGAGACCATGGTAGAGCAGAATATGATGAAGTAAATATAATGAAAAACTATGCTATTGAAAGAGGAGTTAAATCAGAAGATATTTTTATGGACCATGCAGGATTTTCAACTTATGAAAGTATTTATAGAGCAAAAGCAATTTTTAAAGCGAAAAGAATTGTTATAGTAACTCAAAAATATCATTTGTATAGAGCATTATATATTGCAAAACAACTAGATTTAGAAGCATATGGAGTTGGAGCAGATCCTAGACAATATGTAGGAGCAACATATAGAGAAATAAGAGAAATATTGGCAAGAGATAAAGATTTTATAAAATGTATATTTAAGCCAGAACCTACATACTTAGGAGAAACAATTCCTGTCAGTGGTAATGGGGATG
>CAKPJK010000056.1 GCA_934162615.1 uncultured Clostridia bacterium | reverse complement strand
TCTAAAATGAATAAAAATTGCCACAAAATCGATCGTGAGGCGACTGATTAGGAAGATTTAGCAATCATAATTAAAGATGAGTGGATATGTATGATGAAATTATTGCATATTATAATCAAAAGTATTTTAAAGAGCGGAGTAAAACTGGAATAAAATTAATGGCAGAAGCAATAAAATAAGGTTGTCCAATAGATAATTTTGACAGGATAAATGAGTTTGTGGTATTATATGAATTAGTTAATAGTAAGTTATTGTGGAGGTATTTATGAAAAAGGAAGCTATACATTTTTAATTAGTAACTATCTGTAAATGTTGGAGGTGTGATATGAAAAAAATGTATATAATAACTGGCGCAAATGGTTTTCTAGGAAATAATATAATAAGAAAATTAGAGCAAAATAGTGAAAATGAAATAAGAGCACTTGTATTACCTAATGATTCTATAAAGGCATTGGATAACTTGAATTGTAAAATTTATTATGGAGATGTTACTAAAAAGGAAAGTTTATCATCAGTTTTTGAAAATGTTGATGGAAAAGAAGTTTATGTAATACATTGTGCAGGAGTTGTGTATATAAAATCTAAATATAACCCAATTGTATATGATGTTAATGTTAATGGCACAAAAAATATTGTAGATAAAGTTTTAGAAATAGATGCAAAACTTATTTATGTAAGTAGTGTACATTCAATTACCGAAAAGCCTAATAATGAAACAATAACAGAGATTACTAACTTTGATTCTGAGAAAGTAGTAGGATTATATGCAAAAACAAAGGCAGAGGCAGCAAAATATGTTATTGATGCAATAAAAAACAAGAATCTAAATGCTTGTATTATTCATCCTTCTGGAATTATTGGACCGAATGACTATGGAAATAGCCACTTAATACAATTAATAAAAGAAGTAGCGACAGGAAAACTCTTTGCTTGTGTAAAAGGAGGGTATAATTTTGTAGATGTTAGAGATGTGGCAGATGGTATTATTAGTGCTTGTGATAAAAATAATAGAGGAGAATGTTATATTTTATCTAATAAATATATTACAATAAAAGAATTGACTGATTTTGTTTGTGATTTAGAGGAGAAAAAAAGAATTAAGATAGTGTTACCACTATGGTTGGCAGAATTAGTAGCTCCAATTTGCGAATTATATTATAACATAAAAAAGCAAACACCATTATTTACAAAATATTCTCTATATACATTATCTTCTAATTCTAATTTTAGCAATGAAAAGGCTAAAAAAGAATTGGAATATAAAAATAGAGATATGAAGGATACAATTAAAGATACAATAAAATGGTTAAAAAGGATGAATTATATTAAATAACACAAATTGTATGATTAAAATTAAAATATTAGTTATGTACAGTAAATGTTAAAAGTCTTTGACAAAGTTCCAAAGACTTTTGGTAGAGGTTTTACAGTAACACTTATATAATTGTATGTGAAAGGGGGAAAATATGAAATTAGGAGAAAATATTTTTAAATTATGAAAAGAAAAATTAAAGTTATAAAATACTAGCTATAAGAGGCTAGTATTTTGCTATATGTTGAAAAAAATAGAAAATCTGCTATTATGTTATTATATTATAGACAAATAAAATTTATAGAAAAATCAAAACTAAAAAGGAGTAAATATGACACAGACTCAACAAACTGTATTAGCATTAGCAATATATACAATATGGATAACACTATTATATATAAGAATATTTGATAAAACACTAAAAAAATATGTATTATCAATAGGTGTGCTGTTGGCATTTTGGATGGTAGTAAGAATGATTAAAACATATACAACAGGGTATATAACAGAAATGTTGTGGTATTTGTATTACATACCACTATTGTTGATTCCAACATTTTATTATAATTGTAGTAGTTATTTAATAAACAGTAAAAATAAAAAAAGAAGAATTGCTACAATAATTATATCAACAATACTATTCTTATTAGTAATTACAAATAGCCTACATAATATTGTGTTCAAAATAAAAAGCAATATAAATGATTATAATCATAATATAGGGTATTTTATAATAGTTGCTTGGATTCTATGTTTAATAGTAGTAGCAATAATAAATCTAATAAAATCAAGCAAAAATAAAGGGTACAAAAACATAATTTCAATATCAATAATTATTTTAATTGGTTTAGTATATACATTTTTATATATAAAAAATGTTCCAGTAATAAGAAAAACAAATATGTCAGTAATAATAGGAACATTATTTTGTGTGGGATTAGAAATGATGCTTGACTTTAATTTAATACCAAATAATTTTAGATATAAGAAAATATTTAAAAATTCAAATTTACCATTAGAAATTATATCACAAGATGGAAAAACTAGAATTGCAACAAACCATTCCATAAATCTAAAAGAAAATATAATAAATGATATAAAAGATAATAAAGTAAAAAATACATATAAGGATAACAATATTGTAAAAAATGTTAAGGCTATAAGTGGTGGCTATTCAATAGAAGAAAAAGATTTTAGTAAAATAAACGAATATGAAAAAAAATTGAAATTAATACAACAAGAGCTTATAGAACAAGAAACAATATTACAAAAACAAAGAAAGATTGCAACAGAAATATATGAAACAAAATTAAAAAGCGAAATTATAGAGCTAATAGATGAAAAGATAGAACAGAAAAGATACTTGATAAATGAACTAATAAAAGAAATGAAGATAACAGACATAGATAAAATGCAAAATATAAAACTACTACTAAATTATTGTAAAAGAATGAGTAGTTTAGTAATATCAAGCTATAATAAAGAAAAATATGATAATAAAAGACTAGAAATAATCATAAACGAAATGTTAATAGAGGCACAAGCACTAGGAATAAATGGAGTTTTGAAAACAAATAATTTTGAGATAAGTAGTGGAGAAACAGCAAATATTTATGAGATAATATTTGAAACAATAATGAAATTTAGAGAAACTAATTTTATTCTATATATACAAGTAAACAATTCATATACAGAAATAAAATATTTATTTGATAGCAAACATAAGAACTTCAAAAAAGAAATAGAAAAATTACAATTAGAAAAATTATTGAAAATTGAGCAAATAGTAGATGAAGATGGAACAACTATAAAGTTGAAAATTTTAAGAGGAGAAAATTAGTAATATGATAGCAATTATAATAGGTGTATTGTGCATTTTATTAGTATGGCAGATTCTAAAAATCATACTAAAAAAAGGAATAATAAATAAAAATATAATAGATTATGCACTAGAATATATTGTTTTTATAACAATACTTATAGCATTGTTTATGCAAGAAAGCATATCAAGAAATAGCTTATTTATAATCGCATTGCTAGGCATAATATACGAAATTATTTCAATTACATATATGTATTTTAGATATTACAAAAAAGAAACTATTACAGATTTCTCAATAAAAAAAGTTATAGATGAATGTGAGTTTGGAATTTTAGTATTAAAAGGTAAGAAAGCAAAATTAATAAACAATAAAATGTATGAAATACTAGACAAATTAAACATAAAAAAAGACTATATAACAAATATAATAAAACAAAGTATAGACAAGATAGACAAGAATTATTGTGTTAAATTAGAAAATAAATATTATGTTTTTGTTATAAACAATAATGAGATAATTACATTTGATATAACAGAAGAATATAAATTACATCAAAAGTTAAATGGGCAAAATAAAAAGTTGAAAGAGAATAATAAAAAAATATTATTAAGTATTGACAATATAGAAGAATTAGAAAAGGAAAAGAATCTGCTAAAATTAAAAAACAAATATCACGATATATTAGGACAAAATCTTTCCATACTGCAACAATATTTAAATAAAGAAAATATAACCCAAGAAAATTTTGAAGAAATAAAATTTATGATACAAAAGATGTTCATAGATATTGAAGACACAGATGACACAAATACAAACCTAGAAAATTTAATAAAAATACATAAAAAAAACGGAACAGACATTATTATAGATGGAAAACTACCTCAAAATAAAAAAGTAGCAAAAGTGTTCTTTGAAATAATTAGAGAAGCAACCACAAATGCAATAAGACACGCAGGGAGTTCAAAGGTATTTGTAAATATAAAGGAAACATTAGAAGAAACATATATGATAATAACAAATGATGGAAGAAAGTCAAATGAATTTATTACAGAAAATCAGGGAATAAAAGATATGAGAAGAAAAGTAGAAAAACTAGGAGGAATGTTCTATATTTCAACAGTTCCAGAGTTTTCGGTAAATATATCAATAAAAAATAACTGCTAACATTGAAATAGCAGTTATTTTTTTACTCATTCGGGGTTTCAAGGTTTGGAACTATTAAACCATTACCCACACAATATATTGCAAGTTTTGCTAAATTATTATAACCAGTTTTTTCATAAATAGATGAAATATGTGATTTTAATGTTCTTACAGATATTCCAAGTTTTTTTACAACTTCATCTCTATCTAATGTTTTACAATACTCAGTTAGAACATTCAATTCTGTATCTGTTAAGTTTTTTAAAACATCAGGAATATTTGCTTTGGGGTTATTAGCATTTGGATACAAAGAATAACCATCAATAGTATTTTGAATTGTGCTTATAAGAGAATCACTACTAATATTTTTATAAATAAAGCTATCAACATTATTAGCTTTTGCCTTGTCTATAAATGTTAAATCTGGTACACCTGTCATAAGAATAATTTTCACACTTGGAAAGTTCTCTTTTATTATTTTTGAATATGCTAATCCACTTGAATTGTTTTCAGTACAAATATCCATTAAAATTAA
>CAKPJK010000055.1 GCA_934162615.1 uncultured Clostridia bacterium | reverse complement strand
TGATACAGTATACTCTATTTTTGGTATTTCTATACCTTTATATTTTCCAAGTTCTGCTTCTGGTTTTGTTTGGAATACTGCTGTGAATATTAAGTCTTTTCCTTTTTCTATTTGTTTTACATCGATATCTGGTCTGCTAACTGCTTCGATATTATTTTCTTTTAATGCTTCTTCTAATTCAGCAGGTACTACTTCGTTAAATGCATCTTCGTAGAAAATTTCTTTTCCATAGTATTTTTCTACTATATTCATTGGAGCTTTACCTTTTCTGAATCCTGGTATGTTAAAGTATTTTGCACTTTGGAAATATACTTTTTTTATTGCTTCTTCAAATTTTTGAGCTTCTATTGTTAACTCTAATTTTACTTCATTTGCGTTTTCTGTTTTTTCAACTTTACATTTCATTGTTTATTCAACCCTTTCTTTTTGTTATTATAAATTTATTTTTTAATTTATAATTTCTATGTTTTTTGTATTGCTTTGTTGAAATGTTTATTACACACAATCAATAGCGCTATTATTATACCATATTTTTCCTATTTTGCAAGGTTTTTTTGATAATTTTAAAAAAATACTTGTTTTTTTTATTTTTTTATGATAAACTTATTGTCAGTCAGTTAATAAAAAAAATTAGGAGGTGCAAAGATAATGGCTAAATGTGCAGTTTGTGGTAAATCACAAAGTAATGGAAATAAGCTTAGCATAACTCGTTCACATATAAGTAAAAGAAGTCCAAGAACTTGGAAACCAAATTTAAGAAGTGTTAAAGCTATAATGGAAAACGGTGAAACAAAAAGAGTTCACGTTTGCGCAAAATGTTTAAAAGATGGAAAAATTAAAAGAGCATAATTAGAACGCTCTTTTTTTGTTTTTCTATATATAAAAAAAGCATCGGTTCGATATATAAAAAAAGCATCGGTTCGATTTCTTGACAATATTTAATGTTATAATATTAACATATATTCTTTATCTTTTAAATCTTTTTTATATTCTTTAAATCTAAAAATGGAGATAGTTATTTATCTCCATTTTTAATCCTTAATTCCAAAAATAAATTTTACAAATCCGCGTAAACATTTTGGAACTTTTTTTACAACTATAGTCATATGTAACTCCCTCCTTTATTTAACAAGCAAGCCACATCAAGCCAACACAAGCAAGTGCGACTCCTATTATAAATAGCCAACCTGTAAGTGGAAGCAATAATACTAGTAAAATGCCAAGTCCAATTCCAATTAACACAACACCTATAGTTTTCTTTAATGCACAAAACATATCATTACCTCCTAGTTTTTATATATTATATTAATTTTCGAGTTTTATTGTTCCTTATTATGTTTATTTCTAATTTTTGTATATTGAATTTTTTCATTTTTGCTATTATAATATATTAATAACAAATTTAAATTGTAAAAATAGAAAGGATATTAATTTTATGAAAAAATCAGATGCTATAAAATTTGTGGAAATATTAAAAACTACATATCCAGATGCAAAATGTAGTTTGAATTTTAATACACCTTTTCAAATGGTTGTAGCTGTTATGCTTTCAGCACAATGCACTGATGAAAGAGTAAATAAAACGACTCCAGCTCTTTTTGAAAGATGTAAAACTATTCAAGATTTTGCTGATATTGATATTAATGAATTAGAAGAAATCGTTCGTCCTTGTGGTTTTTATAAAAATAAAGCAAAAAATATCAAACTTTGTGCAAAACAGGTTCTTGAAAATTTTAATGGAATTGTTCCTAATAACATGGATGATTTGCAGTCTTTGGCTGGAGTTGGTAGAAAATCTGCTAATGTTGTGATGCTTGAAGTCTTTAATAAGCCTCAAGGTATTGCTGTTGATACACATGCTAAGAGGATTTCTAATTTGATTGGACTTTCTTGTGAGTCTGATCCTATTAAAATTGAGCAGGATTTAATTAAGATTTTTCCAACTGAGTATTTAAAGGATATCAATCATTTATTTATGTGGCTTGGTAGAAATACTTGTGTTGCTAGAAATCCAAAATGTGATTCTTGTTGTGTTAAGGAGTTTTGTAATTTTTATAAAAAAAGCAAAACGAAATAATCAAAAGAGATATGGTAAAAAATTTTCGAAAGATTTTACCATATCTCTTTTTAGTTCTAAAAAATTTAGGGATTGTAGACCCGTCCCCTAATCCCTATTTTTTCATATTATCTCCATATCTCTTAATTTTTTGAGTAGTAGTTTTTTCAAATTCTTTATCTCTAACAGCAAAATTCTTGATATGTTTATAATTAGGTATTTTACTATTAACACCAGAAACTACATCAGCCATAATTTTCTTAACTTCTTCTTTTGTTGGAACTGTTCCTTTCAAATATTCTTTTATAGCATCCATATTAGGAAAAATTTGAGCATTAACATATGTTTCGTCATCATTTTCTTTTTGAATTCCCATAACTAATGCTTCTGAAATTAAAGGACTATCATTTAAATATGCTTCAATTTCTTCTGGATAAATATTTTTTCCGTTTTTTGTTACTATAACGCTTTTGCATCTACCTGTAATATATAAAAATCCATTTTCATCAATTTTTCCTAAATCTCCTGTATGAAACCAACCGTCTTTTAAAACTTTTGCAGTCTCTTCTGGCATATTGTAATAACCTAGCATTACATTTGGTCCTTTTACTATTATCTCCCCAATGCCCTCACTGTCTGGATTATCAATTTTGTATTCAACATTTGGTATTGGTAAACCTGCGCTATCATTTCTTTTAAAGAAATCTGTGTTTCCTGCAACTAATGGTGCACATTCTGTTAATCCATATCCTTGCAATGAATTTAATCCTAATTTGTCAAATGTATCTGCTATTTCTGGATTTACTGCTGCAGCACCTACTATAAACACTCTTAATCTTCCACCAAGTGAATTCTTAACCTTTCTTTTTACTATTCCTTTAATATAGAATGGCAATTTATCAATTATATTTTCATTTTCTTTAAGATTTTCTGTGTATTTTTTAGGTAATGTTTTTTGTATACTTTTCATTATTTTTTGATACATTTTTTCTAAAAGCAATGGCACACATAATATAACTGATGGGTGATATTCTAACATATTGGTTGTTATATATCTTAGACCGTCACAATGGCAAATACTTGCACCACTGTATAATGGTAACAAAAATCCTATTGTACATTCATATGTATGATGTAATGGTAAAATTGAGAAAAATAAATCACTTCTTTTTACCTTTACTATTCCATATATTGATAAAATATTTGAGCAGATATTTCTTTGTGATAAACATACTCCTTTGGCATTTCCTGTTGTTCCTGATGTAAACAATAATATTTTTAATTCGTCAGGATTTACTGTTATTTTATCAAATTCTGTATTTCCCTCTTCTACTAAGTTTTTTCCATTTTCCATTTGAATTTCAAATGATAATGAATTTCCTTCTTGTATTTTGCTGTCAAAATCAATGAATAATGTTTCTTTATTTTCTAATTTTTCGATATTTTCATTTATTTTCTTTAAATTTTTGCTATCTCCTAAAATACATTTGCTTTCAGAAACATTCATAAAATTAATTACATCATCTGAATGCAATTCTTTATCAATTGGTACAACTATTCCTACTATTGAAGCTGCCAAATATGATATTGCCCATTTATATGAATTTTTCCCTATAACTGCAATTCTTTTATTTAAAAGTCCATGTTCAATTAGGCTTGTCCCTAATGCAGTTACATCTGTTTTTAATTCTTCATATGTTTTGTTATAAATATTTCCATCTTTGTCCTTTAATTTAAATGCTGTTCTTGTTTTATAAATTTCTGCTGACCTGTCTAGCATTTGTTTAAAGTTTGTTACTTCTTCACATTTATGATATTTTTGTTTTAATTCTTCTGATATTTTTAATTTTTCTTTCATTTAAAATTCCTTCCTATTCATATCTATAAAAATTGAAATTTGTTTTCTTTTCTACAACTATGCTTCCATCATTTATTGTTTTTTCTTCACTTTCGTATGGTATATCAAAATATATTGTTGTTCTAAATTTTTGATTTTTGTTGTTTTCTATTTCTATATCAAATGATATTGAAGCTTGTATTTTTTCTATTGTAATCCCACATCTTCCTAAGAGTTTACCATTATATGTTATTGGATTTTGTGTGTCTGTCATTGTATAATCTGTTTTGATATTTTGATTTACATAGCTTAATGTTATTGGGTTTGCACAGTTATTATATAATAATGGTTTACTAAGGTCCGCTTCATTTGCTGATGTTGTTTCAAATTGTAATTCGTTTTCAATTTTATTATTTTCGTTTATTTCACTTTTTGCAAAATCATTTACATTTTTATAATATAAATTTCCTGTTCCTAGTTCTGGTTGCTTTGTAAATTTTATATTTGTTATTTTTACATTTTTTAGTGTGTTTTCTGTTGTGTTTTTCTCACCTTTTTGTGAAACATCATTATTTAAAAAAATTGCTATGTCTGTGTATGCATATAAATTTTCTATTGTAAAGTTTGTTTTTGATGTGTTTTTATTTTTTGAATCACAACTACTGAAAAATATTATTTTTTCTATTGAAAATATTGTTTCTTTGTTTTTGTTTGAAAATGATGTTGAATCATTTTCAAAATTTTTCTTGCGTCTTAATTGGTTGTAAACTTGATTAAATAAAAAAATTAGAATTATTATTAACACGATTATTAATACGCAAAAAATTATCTGTCTTATTAATTTTTCATTTTTTTTACTTGTTTCACTTTTTTCTTTTTTCATTTTCTTTTGTTCCTCCTACATATATTTATGATAAAATATTTTACATACGAATTTTTAAAGGTTTTTGTATAGATTTCTCTATATTATATTTTATTTTTTTAAATATATGAGATTTTTCTTAAAATATAATATTACATTTTTCCATTAAAATCAAGGGTTTTAATTTTTTTATAAAATTTTTTAAATTTTTTTTAATAAAAGTATTGACATTTTATTCTAAATCTTGTATACTAGTCAATGTCGAAAGGACATGGTCGTTTAGCTCAGCTGGGAGAGCATCTGCCTTACAAGCAGGGGGTCATAGGTTCGAGCCCTATAACGACCACCATTCTTTTACGGCCTGGTAGTTCAGTTGGTTAGAACGCTAGCCTGTCACGCTAGAGGTCGACGGTTCGAGCCCGTTCCAGG
>CAKPJK010000054.1 GCA_934162615.1 uncultured Clostridia bacterium | reverse complement strand
TCTAAGTACAAATGAAAACTACGATTTAGATTTTACACAAATTACACTTGCAGATGATGAATACATTACAGAAACAATGTTTGACTTCGGAAAAGTCGAAAAAGGATTTAGAGAAAGTACATCTCCAACAATGAATTATAAGTCTTTTGATACACTAAAAGAAAATGATACATTTACTAACCATACTAAAACTGTTGGTACATATTTTGGAGTAACTGCTGAAGCTAATAGCAAATGGACTACAATTACACACATTCCAGAAGAAAAGCACGAAGTTGTATTGCCTAGAACAGGAAAATAAAATAAGTTTTTAATCTTCCTTAAAATTTCCCTTCAAAAATAAATTTATAGGAGGATTTGTATTATGGAAATTACAAACATTAAAATTTTTAAAATTAAACAAAGAGGTGCATTATTAGGATACGCAAATGTTATTTTTAATAACTCTTTCATTATTAGAGGAATTAAAATATTAGAAAATGAAAGAAATGGAAGGTTTGTCGCAATGCCTTCAAGAAGATTAAGGCAAGAAAAACGAGCATATAGAGATTTATGCCATCCACTTAATCAAGAAACAAGAGGATTATTAACAAAAGAAATTTTTGAAGCGTATGATGCTTTAGAAGAAACAGAAGAATAGTAATAATTTAAAGTTTGCCCTATCATATTTAGAAAGGACTTTTTTATGATTTTAACGAAAGATTTATTAGATGATTTATTAAGTTTAGAAAATAATATACATTCCCTTACATTAGTGCAAAATCCAAACAATTTACAAATAGAATCATTTTTGAGAAACTTAGAAAAAAGAAGATACAGCATATTAAATCAGATCAAGTTGTATAATAAAACCGTAACTTATGGAACACAAAAAATTACAACTATTAGTGATGAATATAAGGCAAAGTTTGAAGATAATATACTTAAAATTTATATACCAGAAGTTATGCCATCATATAAAAATCTAAAAACACACGCATATAAAAATATTCTTTTAAATATTGCAGATAAAGTAAAAGAATATAGCGGTGCTTTTAATTCACAGGTATTTATATATATCAAAATTTTTGATAAGATTGAGAAATGGGATATTGATAATAAATTCATAAAACCAATTTTTGATAGTTTAATAATAAGCAATGTAATCGAAGATGATAATATAAATAAAGTTTTTTATTGTGCAAAAGGAGAAATTGGAGAAAATCCACATACAGAAGTATATATCACAGAAGTAAATAATTCGGCAAATTTGTTTAAAAATATGTTAGTTTAAAATGTCATTTTTTTGTTTGATTTTAATTCAAAAAATATGACATTTTTTAATTTATAAAAAGCCATAATTTACAAGGCTTTTACAAGTTTTAAATGACATATTTTTCTTCATAGGGTAGGTGTGTGTGAGCGTAAGCTCTCACATTGCTACCCACGAACCATTATGAAAGAAAATTTATAAGGCAGGTGGTTAAAATTAAAAGCATATTTCCGACAGATAAAAGTGAGATAGATTTAATTAAATTTATAAATACATATCAATACATTTCGCCAAAAGATTTGCAATACTTTTTTAATACAACATATTATCCTAAAAGAATTGCTAAACTTATTCAAAATAATATTTTAAGAAAGTATAAAAAATTTCTCGTACTTGGTGAAGATGGCTATAATTTTATGAAGATACTTGGTCTTGAAACACATAAATTAATATATCAAAAAAAATATGCTGATAGATTAAAATTTATGAGTCATTTAGCAGCAGTTCTAAAATCTTCTGAGGTTACATTAGTTCCTTCTTTTCAAATAAAAGATAAAACAGCCTTTACAGAGAGTTCAAGAAAATATATTGGTATTTTAAATATATTTGGTACAAAATACTTAACCTACCATATTTCAAGTAGTCATACGGATAAATACTTAAATTCTGTTATGTATGATCTGCAAAAAGAATTAAAATATAAAAATGTAGTTATTCTTATTGATGATATATCAAGAATTGATTTTCTAAAATTTTCTTTTGGCTTTAATTCTGTAATTATTTGTGAAGATACAGATGAATCTTTAGAAAAATTAAAGTATTTGCAACAAATAAATTGGAATAAAGCAATACAAGCAGAATTTAGGGAGATTTTAAATTTATCAGAATTAAATTTTTGCGATTACACCAATAATAAAAGTCTATATGTTTCTTACTTTTACTTTGTAGATACTGAAAAAATAAACAGAATTATTACTTTTATGCAAAATAATATAAACAAAAAAATGGATATTATATGCCCTGAATCTATTGTTAAATATCTTGGAAGTGAACTGGCTACGTGTAATTTTCACTTAATAAATATTGATAGTTTCATAGAAAAGAAAATTAACTTTTATGAATAAAAAAATTACTATATATATTTTATTAATAATATTTATCATTTTAAATTTAATATTGGATTTTAATATAAATTCATACATAAAAATATTAAATAAATGTTTTAATCAAAATATTATTATTAGCAATTTATATTATGCCACTATTTGCTTCATAATTGCCATTATTTCGATTTTAATAATGGTAGGCATAAAATTAGTTGTCTATTATAAAAAAGATGAAATAAAAGGCATTAAATTAAAAAAAGAAGATGGAACACATGGAACTGCTGATTGGATGTCAGAAGATGAAATTGAAAAAGTCTTAGGCAAAAATGAAACACCAGGTATTATACTGGGAAAATCAAATAATGATATTGTTAAATTACCTTTTGATAGTTACTTCAATAAAAATATAGCTGTGTTTGGCTCCAGCGGCAGTATGAAAACAATAGGATTTTTAATAACTAATTTGCTTGAGCTTTTTAAATACAAAAAATCTATCATTGTTACTGATGCAAAGGGCGAAATTTATAGGAAAACAAATAAATTATTTAGAGATAATGGATATGTTGTAAAAGTATTTAATCTTAATAATATGGCTCACTCTGACAGGTGGAATCCATTAGGCGAAAATGAAGATATTACAGACATACAAACAAGTTCAAATGTGATAATTAGTGGTACACAAAAGAAAACTGGAAAAGATGATTTTTGGCCAAGAGCAGAAGAAAATTTACTGAAAGCATTTGAATTCTACTTTATGGAGAATAAATTAGAGCAAAATACATTGACTGATATTTATAAAATCATTGCAAGTGGAGATATTGCAACACTTGATACAATGTTCAAAAGACTTCCACAAGAAAGTCCTGCAAGAATGAGTTACAATATATTTGCTAGTCGGTTCTGATACAATAAAAGCATCCGTTCTAACAGGTCTTGGTACTAGATTACAAGCATTTCAAAATAAAGAATTGCAAGAACTTACTAATCATACAGACATTGATTTGACATTGCCAGGAAAAGAACCTTGTATTTATTATGTAATAACAAGTGATATGGATTCAAGTAGAGATTTTTTAGTATCTCTATTTTTTACATTTTTGTTTATAAAACTTGTAAAATATGCTGATTCAACTGAAAGTGGAAGATGTAAAATTGATGTATTCTTCTTTTTAGATGAATTTGCAAATATATGTCAAATACCTGACTTTAACAAGAAAATATCAACAGTTCGTAGTAGACGGACTTGCTTTAATTCCAATACTATAAAATATTGGTCAATTAAATAATCGTTATCCGAACGGCCTTGCTGATGAAATACTTGGTAATACAGATATAAAGTTAAATTTGGGTACAACTGATACTCTAACAGCAATGTACTTTTGCGATTTACTTGGTGTTGCTACAGCAGAAACCCAAAGTATAAAAAAAGAAGTTGGTATTGATGGGGAATTAGAGTTTGGACAAAAAAATATATCTACATTAGAAAGAAATTTATTAAATCCTGATGAAATAATTAGAATACCAAGTTTTAAGCTAATGGCTATTATTAGAGGGAATAAACCATTATTACTACAGAAAATGATATATACAGAGCATCCACTTGCTAAGAAATTACAAGATGTTTCTGTACTTACATATATTCCTGACTGGAACAATAACATTGAAGTTCCTAAAAAAGTAAGAAAAAATGAAGAAAAGAAAATTACTGCAAAAGAAAAATCTATAAAAAAAGAACAGGAATTTGAGAATATTACATTTGATAATTTTTAAATTTAAGGCATTTATCAATATTGGTAGATGCTTTTTAAGGTGGTGAAATATTGGAAGATACACATATAAAAGAGATTTTAAGAAGTAAAGAAGAAAAAAGAATATTAACTCGGATTAATTACTGGCATTGAAGATGAATACTATCTAAAAAATGAACATATTGCTTGTGCAATTGTTTGGTACTATGATACAAAAATTCTTATTCCAGTAAATTTATTGGTACAAAAAAGTACAAACAAATCAATAATCAGAGGTATGCTAGGGGCTGAAATTGACTTTATTGTGCTTGAGTATGACAGTATTTCAAATATAGCAATAGCAAGTAGAATTGAAGCTATGGAATTAAGATCAAGTATAGAAATTCCAAAATTAAAAGTAAATAACACAATAAAAGTAAGAATTATTGCAGTTGGCGTTAAGCATATTTTAGTGGATATGTATGGAAAAGAGGTCATTATAAAAGCTCAAAATTTAAAACATATTTATATTGTTAATTGCAAGGATATATACAAAGTTGGAGCATATTTAAGAGTAAAAATAAGAAAGTTAGATATAGAAAATAATATATATGAGTTATCTGCAAAGGAATTTGAAGAAAACCCATTTAAAAATATACGAAAATATCTCGTTTTAAATGGTGAATATACTGGAACTGTAATTGCATTTCCAAAAGGCAATTCGGGAATATTAGTTCAATTGGATAATTCAAAAGTTACAACATTGTGTAGAATCCCAGCAAGATTTAATAATTATCCACATTTTAATGATAAAGTGTTAATAAAAGTTACAGAGATAAACGAAAATAGGAAATTTATATATAGTTATTTGATGAGAATTATTTAACTTTTTTACTGGAGGTTTTTATATGAATGATGAATTAAAAATTATAAATTTTATACAGGATTTTGGATGCGTTACATTAAAACAATTACAAATATTATTTAATAGGCCAAACGATAATTTTAAAAACATATTATCAAATAATGTTATCAGTAAAAAGAATGATATATTTGTTCATAATACTGCTACTATTGATATGAAAATGATATATGCAATAGATATTTTGTGTAAATATAAAAATAGATTTAA
>CAKPJK010000053.1 GCA_934162615.1 uncultured Clostridia bacterium | reverse complement strand
AATATTCAGGAATATCAGTAAGAGATGTGCAAAATGCAATAATTCAAGTAAAAGATATAGAAATACCAGAAGGAAAAACCTTAATAGATATAGTACCAGATAAAATAACATTAGAAAATGGAACTGTTGTGTCAGATCCTGTAGGAAGTTTAAGTGCAAGTTTTACAATAGATGCACAAGTAATATTAGCTGAAAAGGATTTTGTAAGACAATTAACATCAATATTTAAAAAAGCAGGATTAGAAATAGATGGAATAGTACCAATAACATTAGCAGAAAGAAATTTGATATTAGATAAAAATGAAATGCATGATAATATAATGTTGTTAGATATAGGAGCAGGAAACACAGATATAGGAGTTTTTGAAGGAAATTCATTTATATATACAAATTCTATACCTGTTGGGGGAGATAATATAACTAATGATATTGCAGTAGTACTAAATATTACTGAGGAAGAAGCAGATAAATTAAAAAGACAATATGGACTAGCCTTAAAATCATTTATTGATAATGATAATGATATTATTTTAAATACATGTAAAGACAATAATAAAAATAAAATAATAAAAAGTTCAGAATTAAGAGAAATAATAGAAGCGAGAATAGAAGATATGTTCTTGATAATAAATAGAGATTTAACAAATCAAGGGATAAAATCAAGAATAAATAATGTGGTATTAACAGGACAAGGGATAGTAAACATTAGTAAAAGTGATGTTGCAGGAAAAATAAATTTAAATATACCTGTAAAAATCTCTACAGGAAGACTAATAGGAACTACAAGACCAGCATACCGAACAGCATATGCATTAGTTAGATACATAGCTTCTAGACCATTTACAAAAACAGTATCAAGCAGTATAGATACAAAAACAAACGAAAATATATTTAAAAATATATTAGAAAGAATAAAAGAATTTTTTTATAGTTAAATCAAGAAGTTGTATTGACAAAAATAATAAATCAAATAATAGTTATTAATTTTAAAAATATAAATAAAACAAAGTTTTAAGGGAGGAAAAAACAAAATGATGGAATATGATGATAACAATATAACAATGATGGATGGGACAGCAACAATAAAAGTAATCGGTGTTGGAGGAGCAGGAAACAACGCTGTAAATAGAATGATAGATGCAGGAATAAAAGGTGTTGACTTTATAGCGGTAAACACAGATAGACAAGCATTACAACAATCAAAAGCAAATACAAAAATTCAAATAGGAGAAAAAATAACAAGAGGATTAGGTGCAGGAGCAAACCCTGACATTGGTGCACAATCTGCAGAAGAAAGTAGATCAGAAGTAGCAGAAATATTAAGAGGAGCAGACATGGTATTCGTTACTGCCGGAATGGGTGGTGGAACAGGTACAGGTGCTGCACCAATAGTTGCATCAACAGCAAAAGAAATGGGAATATTAACAATAGGTGTTGTTACAAAACCATTTACATTTGAAGGAAAGAAAAGACTTTCACAAGCAGAAAGAGGAATCGAAAGCCTAAAAGGAAAAGTAGATACATTAGTTGTAATACCAAATGATAAATTATTACAAATAATAGACAGAAAAACATCAATAATAGAAGCATTCAAAATGGCAGATGATGTATTAAGACAAGGTGTACAAGGTATATCTGACTTAATAGCAGTACCAGGTTTAGTAAACTTAGACTTTGCCGATGTTAAAACAATAATGTTAAATCAAGGCATGGCACACATGGGTGTTGGTAGAGCATCTGGAGAAAACAGAGCAGAAGATGCTGCTAAAGAAGCAATCCAAAGTCCATTACTAGAAACATCAATAGAAGGAGCAAAAGGAGTAATTATCAATATTACAGGTGGAGAAGACTTAGGATTACATGAAGTAAATACTGCAGCAGAATTAGTTCAACGCAGTGTAGACCCTGAAGCAAACATTATATTTGGTACAGTTACAGACCCAAGCATGCAAGACGAAATCCAAATAACAGTTATTGCAACAGGATTCGAAAAACCAGAAAACAACATCTCAAGTATAGGTGTTGACAATATTGTATCTAAAACATGGGAGAAAAAAATCAACTCAATACCATCTAGTTCAGATGTAAGTTCATCACAAAATGATTTAGATATTCCACCATTTTTAAGAAAAAATAGAAATAAATAATATGGCGTTTTGGATAGCACTATTTGGAACACTGATTTCAAATGGGGTGCTAATAACAAATTGGAAAAATATATTTTTAAATAAATTAGAAAGAAATAATCGAAAACACTCGATTATTTCTTTTTTTCTACAATAAGAAAAGACAGACTTCGTAAAACAACTGTAGTACAATACACAAAGTAGGTGAGTAAAATGACAATTTATATAGATGTAATAATTGTAGAAAACCTAATAATGAATTATATAATCTTATATGCAACAGGAACAATATCAAAAATCAAAATATCGTATTTAAGAATATTTTGTTCAAGTTTGATAGGGGCAATATATGCCGTTACAGAATACACATTCAAATTAAACATATATTCAAACATTATAGTTAAAACAATTTTATCAGTAATAATAGTATATGTAGCATTTAATCCACAAAACATAAAAAACATATGCAAACAATTAATAATCTTTTACGTAACAACTTTCACCTTTGGAGGAATAGCAACATACTTAATATATGTACTAAAACCACAAAACATAATAATAAAAAATGGAATGTATGTAGGAACATATGTGTTAAAAGTAATATTTATAGGAGCGATAATTGGAACAATTATATTATTTATAGCATTCAAACAAGTAAAAAACAAAATAACCAAAAAAGACATGATATGTAAAATAAAAATAAAAATAAATGGAAAAGAAAAAACTTTAGATGCAATGGTTGATACAGGAAATATGCTAAAAGAACCAATAACAGGAACTCCAGTTGCAGTAGTGGAAAGAACATCATTATATGATTTATTACCAAAAGAAATCTTAAATAATACAGAATCAATATTAGGAGGTGATTTTAAAAATATACCAGAAGACATAAAAAGAGAATATATTCCAAAACTAAAAATCATACCATTTGCATCACTTGGAAAACAAAATGGAATGTTAGTAGGAATAAAACCAGAAAAAATAGAAATTATAAATGAACAAACAGAAGAAAATAAAAATGCAATAATAGGAATATATAACAAATCTTTAACTAAAAAAGGGGAATACAATGCACTCATAGGAATAGAGTTGTATTAGTTTAGGAGGATATAATGAATATTGTTGAATTTTTAAAAAAGAGAATTGACAGCATAGGCACAATATGTGCTAAATATTTAAACGAAAAAAATGAAATAGAATATTTGCCAATATTTTACGTAGCGGGGAGCCAAACATTACCACCACCACTAGAACCTGCAGAAGAAGAAAAAATGATAAAAAAATTATCAGAAGAAAATAATTTAGAAACAAGGCAAATATTGGTAGAAAGAAATTTAAGACTGGTTGTATACATAGCAAAAAAATTTGAAAATACAGGAATTGGTATTGAAGACTTAATATCAATAGGGACAATAGGCTTAATGAAAGGAGTAAATACATTTAATGCAGATAAAAATATAAAACTGGCAACATATGCATCAAGATGCATAGAAAACGAGATATTAATGTTTTTAAGAAAAAATAACAAAACAAAAGGAGAAATATCAATAGATGAACCATTAAACAAAGACTGTGACGGAAATGAACTTTTACTATCAGACATATTAGGTACAGACCCAGATATAACATCAAGAAATATAGAAGACGAGGTTGATAAGACACTTTTAAGAGCATCAATACTAAAATTAAATGAAAGAGAAAAAAATATAATGGAGATGAGATTTGGATTCAAAACAGGAAAAGAAAAAACACAAAAAGAAGTTGCAGATGAACTTCGGAATATCACAAAGTTATATCTCAAGATTAGAAAAGAAAATAATAAATAAAATGAAAAAAGACATAATGAGCAAAACAGGATAAAATAAAAAATAAGTCGTATTAACTAAACCTTTTTTGGAAATACTTACATTAAGTAATTTTAAAGGAGGTTTTTTATTTGTTTAATAAGGTAGAAATATGTGGAGTAAACACTAGTAAATTACCACTACTATCAAATGAAGAAAAAAAAGAATTACTAATAAAGATAAAAAATGGTGACAAAGAAGCAAGAACAAAATTTATACAAGGAAATTTAAGGCTGGTTTTAAGTGTAATACAAAGATTTTATGGGAGAGGAGAAAAAGCAGATGATTTATTTCAAGTAGGATGCATAGGACTAATAAAAGCAATAGACAATTTTGATATAAACCAAGACGTACAATTCAGCACTTATCGGAGTTCCTATGATAATACGGAGAAGTTAAAAGATACCTAAGAGATAACAATAGTATAAGAGTTAGCAGGTCTGTAAGAGATTTAGCATACAAAGCAATGCAGTTTAAAGAAAAATATGTAAGAGAAAACGGAAAAGAACCTACTATAGATATAATTGCAAAAGGACTAGGCGTTGAAAGAGAACAAGTTGCATACAGTTTTGATGCAATACAAGATCCAGTTTCGTTGCAAGAACCTGTATATAATGATGGGGCAGAAAACATATATATAATGGATCAAGTAAAAGATTCAAAAAATACGGATGAATCTTGGATAGAAAATATGACAATTAAACAGATAATGAAAAAATTAAATGACAAAGAAAAAATGATAATAACTAAAAGATTTTTTGATGGAAGAACACAGATGGAAGTAGCAGATGAAATTGGAATATCTCAAGCGCAAGTTTCAAGGCTTGAAAAAACAGCGATTGAACATATTAAAAGGTTATATAAATAAAATTTCTAAAACAGTATATATATTTTGAAGATTTCTATAATATAATATGTAGTATAATTAGGATTAAAATAATATTAGTAAGTTTGGAGGTTAAAAATGCAAGATAAAGGATTGGATTTTAAACACAAAGAAGTAGTTAATATTACAGATGGAAAACGTTTGGGATATGTTCAAGACGTATGTGCTGATTTGGAAACAGGAGTAATAACATCTATAATTGTTCCTGGGAGTAATAAAATTATGAATATTTTTGCTTCTAATAATGATATTGTAATACCTTGGAAAAATATAAAATGCATAGGAGATGACCTTATTTTAGTTGAAATTTGAATTGTTTTATCAAATACTAAAAAATATTGAAAAATTTCTCAACTTTTTTTAAAAAAAGTATTGACTTTAAATTGTGAGTATGCTATTATAAATAAGCACTTGGGAAGAATAGAAAATAGTTTAAAAGTTAACAAAAAATAATTTGAATTTTTTTAAAAAAACTATTGACAAAATTCGACAAGATATGCTATTATAAATAAGTACTTTACAAGAAGAAAAAATAAAAGAAATTAACGAAAGAATTAGTAATAAAAAACAACAATGAATAGCAAATTAAGTTACTAATTTTTATTTTGACAAAAAATAAAAAAACTTTCAAAAAATTTCAAAAAACTCTTGACAAAGTAAAATGATTTATAGTATAATCAAATACGTTCGTTACAGAAACGAACAAATAAAAAGTACATTGAAAAGTAAACAGTAAATCCTTTAGAGAATAAACCGAAGCGGTATGATTTTTAAACCTAAAAATC
>CAKPJK010000052.1 GCA_934162615.1 uncultured Clostridia bacterium | reverse complement strand
GGTTTCTTGTGTGCTGGAATAGGTTTCTCTTTAGTTGACCTTCTAAATCAAAATAGTAAAAGGATAAAATTATCACCACTATATATTGCAATAGTTGCATTTTGTTTTTCTATGACAATAGGAATATTATGGGAGTTTTTTGAATTTACTGCTGATTATCTTACTAAAACAGATATGCAAAAAGATAGAATAGTAAGAGAAATATCATCAGTAATGCTAAATAAAGATAATGAAAATGTTCCAATAAAAATTAAAGATATAGAAAAAACAGAAATATATTCTAAAGATGGAACTGTTACTACTATAGAAAATGGTTATTTAGATATAGGTCTTATTGATACTATGAAAGATTTATTTGTTAATTTTATTGGGGCAGTTGTGTTTAGTATTATTGGATTTTTACATGTTCAAAATAGAGAAAAATATAAGTTTGCAGAAGGCTTTATACCAACTAAAGTAGTTGGAGGTTAACTATGAAAAGAAATAAATTAGTAATAATTGAATTAATAACAACAATTTTAATTGTAATAGGGATATTTTTTCTAGTTTTTAATTTATATTTTATATTTAAAAATTCAGGAAAAGATATAGTATATATAAATGATAAGAATAGAGAATATGTAAAAAATATAATTGCTAAAAGTGAAAACTTTAATAATATAGATAATTTTAATAATGTAAAAAAGATACAATATTTTCTTGCATTTAATAATATGGAATTTACGTTATATTATAAAGATGGAGCAACTGAAAAAATAATTGACGATGGTATGGACAACTTGAGAGAATACATAGAGGAACATGGATATAATAAAGGAA
Organism: uncultured Clostridia bacterium; assembly: GCA_934162615.1. GTDB lineage: Bacteria > Bacillota > Clostridia > TANB77 > CAG-508 > CAG-269. The sequence continues at coordinate 5,076 of CAKPJK010000052.1, read as the reverse complement.
ATATGTTCACAATACTTGGATTAATTGTAATTTTTGCTTGCATTGGATTAAATGAAGTAAGAAAAAATGTTTCAAATAAAATAGATTTAATTAATAAAATAAATGAGTAAAATTTCTATTATAGGAGTAAATTGAATGAATATAAAAGAATATCTAAATAAAAATATAGAAGTAATAATTGACAGACCATTAGGAAGTAAACATCCAAAGCATGATTTTATATATCCTGTAAATTATGGATATGTTCCTAATACTATTAGTGGAGATGGAGAAGAACTAGATTGCTATGTTTTGGGTATATTCGAACCAATAAAAGAATTTAAAGGAAAATGTATAGCAATTATTCATAGACTTAATGATAATGATGATAAACTTATAATTGTGCCTGAAGACAGAAAATTTAGCAACAAAGAGATTGATTTATTAGTTGAGTTTCAAGAAAAATTTTTTATACATGAGATTATTAAAGAGAATATCGAATTTAATAGTTTAATACCAGAATTAAGTGTTTCAAACATAGAAAATAGTAAAAGATTTTATGAAAGTTTGGGATTTAAAATTATGTATGAAAGAATTGAAGATAAATTCTGCTTTATGCAATTAGAAGATAATCAAATTATGATAGAAGAGCAAAATAACAATTGGAAAGTTGGAAAAATGGAATATCCTTATGGTAATGGAATTAATATAAGTATGTCTATTAATGATGTGGAAAAATTATATGGAGATTTAAAGGTAAAAAAAGTAAAATTATTTATGGATTTGAAAGTAAATGAATATAGAGTAGATAATGTAGTTTTTAAAGATAAGGAATTTTTAGTGCAAGATCCTGATGGGTATTTATTAAGATTTAATGATTAGATACATTTAAGTCTTTTTGCATTATTCTAAAATAAAAATATTATCATATAACGATTTGTAAAAAAAATTAGTACAAAGTATTGATTTTATGTATATTATGAAGTATAATGAATATATTAACATTGATAAATTAATTTATCAAATAAACTAGGTTGCACAAACCTTTGATTAAATTCATAAATAAGTGCAAATTAAACATTAGGTTAGAAACGAGCCTTTAGTCTTATACTATAAACGAGTTTTCGTAAAAAATGTGGGGGTACAAGAAATGTATCCCCTATATTTGTGAGGTAAAAGAATTAGTGAAAAATACAAAGAAAATAAAAATAGGAAAATTAAATTTTTACATTGTAGAAGATAAAAGTTATGGGTATAAAAGATTGCTTTCTGAACAATATTCTTATATAAATAAACCAGAAAATAAAGTAAAAATTTTAGAGAAAGCAGAAAGAATTTATGATATAGTTAATAAAAAAAGCAAAAGCAGAATGTCAAAATTTTATAAAGATTTAAGTTGTAATTTTAAATTGTTAGAAGAAAAAAGTTTAGAATATAAAAAATAAAACAAAAAACTATTGACTTATAGTTGACTCAAAGTGATATATATAAAACGAGGAGAAAAAATAAAATTTTAAGGAGGAATTGTTATGGAAAAACAAACAGCAGGAAGAGAGAATTTATGAAAATTGGCACCAAAATTTGCAGAGTTAAATGATGATGTATTATTTGGGAAAGTATGGCCGAGAGAAGACAAAATGTCATTAAGAGATAGAAGTATTGCTACCATATCAGCATTAATGGCGCAAGGATTATTCCCACAATTAAAATCACATTTTATAATAGGGAAAAAACATGGAGTAACTAAACAAGAAGCGGTAGAAATTGTAACACAATTAGCATTTTATTGTGGATGGCCAAAAGCATGGAGTGCTTTTTCATTAATAAAAGAAGTATATGGAGAGGAAGAAACAAAAGAAGAACATGGAGGAGTTTTTGGACAAGGAGAACCAAATATAAATTTTGCACAATATTTTGTTGGAAATTCATACTTGAAACCACTAACAGACCCAAAAGAAACAAATGTATTTTTAGCAAATGTTACATTTGAACCAAGATGTAGAAACAATTGGCACATACATCATGCAACATCAGGTGGAGGACAATTATTAATTTGTGTTGATGGAGAAGGATGGTATCAAGAAGAAGGCAAAGAAGCAAGAAGATTAAAACCTGGTGATGTTGTTACTATTCCAGCAAATGTAAAACATTGGCATGGTGCAACGGCAAATTCATGGTTTAGCCATATAGCAGTAGAGGTACCGGGAGAAAACACTTCAAATGAATGGTGCAAAAAAGTTTCAGATGAAGAATATAATAAGTTACCAGAATAAAAATGGAGGAAATAGAAATGAAAAATAGTAAAAAATTGGTAGTATTTTATTCATATACAGGACATACAAGAATGATAGCAGAAAGCATACAGAAAGAATTAGGGTGTGATATTTTAGAAATAAAACCTGTTCAACCATATTCTACAGACTATCAAACAGTAGTAGACGAGGAACAAAACAATGATAGTTCAAATAAAACACCGGAAATTCAAAAAATAGATAAAGATTTAAGTAATTATGATGAAATCATTATAGGAAGCCCAGTATGGTGGTACACAATAGCACCCGTAATTAGAACTTTCTTAAAAGAAAATGATTTATCAGGAAAAGTAATCAAACCTTTTGCAACAAATGCAGGATGGTTAGGACAAACATTTCAAGAAATAAAAAGATTGTGTCCAGATTCTAAAGTAGAAAAAGGGATGAATATTGTATTTACTGAAGATTATCACGAAAATCAATTAGTAACATCACCTGATGAAGTTGATAATTGGATTAAAAAATTATAGTTTTTAAGCAGATAATTAGTTGAAAATTATCTGCTTTTATGATATAAAGAAAATTGTAAAAAATATCATGGAGAAAAATATAAATGGAAAAATGGTTAAAATGGGCAATTGAAATCCAAAGTTTAGCACAAGCAGGACTTGCATATACAGATAATGCGTATGATATAGAAAGATATGAAAGATTAAGAGAAATATCAGCAGAAATGATAAGTAAAAAAAGTAATATAGGATTAGAAAAAGTAAAAGACGTGTTTTGCAATGAAAAAGGATATCAAACTCCAAAAATAGATACAAGAGCAGTAATTTTTAAAGATAATAAAATTTTATTAACTCATGAAAATAATGGAACATGGTCATTGCCTGGTGGATGGTGTGATGTTCTTGAAAGTGTGAAAACTAACACCATAAAAGAAGTAAAAGAAGAAACGGGATTAGATGTGGAAACAGTTAAAATAATTGCTGTTCATGATAGAAATAAACACAATAAACCTATATATGCATACGGAGTATGTAAAATTTTTGTATTGTGTAATGTTATAGGCGGAAAGTTTATAGAAAGTATAGAAACTACAGGAATTGATTATTTTGCATTAGATGAATTGCCACAGAATTTAGCAGAAGAAAAATGCAATAAAGAGCAAATAGAAATGTGTTTCAAAGCAGATAAAGAAGAAAATTGGCAAACACAATTTGATTAAAATAGATTGGAGGAACTAAAAATGACAATAGCAGAAGTTAGTCAAAAATATGATTTAACCCCAGATACATTAAGATATTACGAGAGAATAGGATTAATTACAAAAGTACCAAGAAACTCAAATGGAATACGAAACTACGATGAGGCTTCATGCAAAAGAATTGAATTTATAAAATGTATGAGGAATGCAGGAGTTGAAATTGAAATTTTAATAGAATATATGAACTTATTTGAAAAAGGAAAAACAACAGTTGAAGCAAGAAAAAAGCTATTAGAAGAGCAAAGAGAAAAATTACAAGAAAAGCAAAAACATATAACAGAAACACTTGCAAGATTGGACTATAAGATTGAATTATATAATGAAATTACTGAAGGCAAAAGAAAAGATTTTACTGAAGAGGTATAATAAATATGAAAAAAATAAAAGAGGATAATTTATAAATAGGAGGTATAAAAAAATGATTAAATTAGTATTAGTTAGACATGGACAAAGTATGTGGAATTTAGAAAACAAATTTACAGGATGGACAGATGTAGAGTTGTCAGAGCAAGGAATACAAGAGGCAAAAGAGGCAGGAAAAATATTAAAAGAAAAAGGATTTCATTTTGATTTAGCATTTACATCAGTATTAAAAAGAGCAGAAGACACATTAGACTATATATTAAAAGAAATGGGAGAAGAAAATATTGAAATAAAAAGAAGTTGGAGATTAAATGAAAGACATTATGGAGCATTACAAGGACTAAACAAAGATGAAACAAGAGAAAAATATGGTGCAGAACAAGTATTACTTTGGAGAAGAAGTACAGATGTAAGACCACCAGAATTAGAAGAAACTGATCCAAGATATCCTGGAAATGACGAAAAATATAAAGATTTAAGTAAAGATGAATTACCTAAAACAGAAAATCTTATAGACACAATAAAAAGAGTTCTCGAATATTGGAATTCAGATATTAAACCAGAATTAAAAAATGGTAAGAGAATTATAATTGCGGCACATGGAAATAGCTTAAGAGGATTAATAAAATATTTGGATAATATAAGTGATGAAGACATTATTAAATTAGAATTACAAACAGGTAATCCAATTTGCTATGAACTTGATGATACATTAAAACCAATTAGACATTATTATTTAAAGTAAAATTATAAAATAAGGGATATATTTATGAAAAAATTAAATTCTAATCAATTGAAAATCATTGCTGTTTGTGCAATGATTTTCGATCATTTATTATGGGTAATAAAACCTGGATATGAAAAAGAAATAATATATTTAATATTACATATATTTGGAAGAATTGTTGCTCCAATATTTTGCTTTTTAATAGCAGAAGGAGCACATTATACCAAAAACAGAAAAAGATATTTAGCAAGATTATTAACATTTGCTGTTATATCACATTTTGCATATTGTTTTGCTTTTGGCATTAATTTTATACCATTTTCAAATGGAACATTCTTTAATCAAACAAGCATTATGTGGTCACTCGCTTTAGGTCTTATTGGAATAATGATAAATGATTCAAAACTAAATAATAACTTAAAAATAGCATTAATACTTTTTCTATGTGTATTAGGATTTCCATCTGATTGGAGTTCTGTTGCAGTAAT
>CAKPJK010000051.1 GCA_934162615.1 uncultured Clostridia bacterium | reverse complement strand
TTTTTATTTATTTTATTTTAAATAATGGTGTTCCATATTCTACCACGTCTCCGTCTTTTACACATATTTCTGCTATTTCTCCGTCAAATTCTGATTCTATTTCATTCATTAGTTTCATTGCTTCTACTATACATATAACTTGACCTTTTTTTACTGTATCACCTGCTTTTGCAAATGCCTCTTTATTTGGTGCAGGTCTTGAATAAAATGTTCCTACCATAGGTGATTTTATAATTTTGTAATTTTCTTCTTGTGCATTTTTATTACCTGTTGTTTCGTTTATTGGTACTTCTGCGTTATTTTGATTATTCAAAACAACATTTGTTGTAGGTGTTGTTGATATTGCATTTGCTTGCATTTGTGCACCATTTGTTACTACAATTTCTTTTTCCGTATTTTTCTTCATACTTATTTTCATACCTTCTGGAAATTCTATTTCAAGTTCGTCTATTTTAGCATTTCCCATATCATCAATTAATTTTTTGATTTCTTCGTAATCCATATTTTCCTCCTAAATTTTTTTGAATATTATAGAACTATTATGTCCTCCAAATCCTAATGAATTTGACATTGCATATTTCACTTCTATATTTCTACCTTCATTTGGTACTATATCTAAATCACATTCTTCATCTGGTACTTTGTAATTTATTGTAGGTGGTACAAAGTTGTCTTCTATTGCTTTTATACAAACAACTGCTTCTACTCCACCTGCGGCACCTAATAAATGTCCTGTATTTCCTTTTGTTGAACTTACCATTACTTTTTTACTTGCTTCTCCAAATGCTAGTTTTATTGCAGATGTTTCTCCTGCATCATTTAGGTGTGTAGATGTTCCATGAGCATTTATATATGTAATATCTTCTGGTTTTGTATTATTTTCTTTTAAGGCTCTTTTCATGGCTCTGGCAGCACCTTCTCCGTCTGGTGCAGGTGATGTTATATGATATGCATCTGATGTTGCTCCATATCCTACTATTTCAGCATATATTTTTGCATTTCTTGCTTTAGCATGTTCTAATTCTTCTAGAACAATAACACCCGCTCCTTCTCCCATTACAAATCCGCTTCTTTCTTTGTCAAATGGGATACTTGCTCTATTTACATCTGTTGATTGTGTTAATGCTTTTATGTTTGTAAATCCTGCTATTCCTGTAGGAGTTATTGATGCTTCTGTTCCTCCTGCTAAAATTGCATCTTCATATCCGTTTTTTATCATTCTGTATGCTTCACCTATTGAATGAGTTCCACCTGCACATGCTGTTACAACAGATATAGATTCACCTTTTGTTCCTAATTCGATTGCTACATTTCCTGCAGCCATATTACATATGCTCATAGGTATGTACATTGGTGATACTCTGTCTGGACCTTTTTCTATATAATGTTCATTTTCTTTTTCTATTGTAGAAAGTCCACCTATACCTGAACTGATTACAACTCCAACTCTGTTCATGTCTGTATTTTCTGGTGTAATTCCACTGTCTTTCATTGCTTCTCTTGATGCTATTATTGCAAATTGTGAAAATTTGTCTAGTCTTTTGCAACTTCTTTTGTCAAAGTGTTCTTCAGGATTGTATTTTTTTACTTCTCCTGCTAATTTTACTTTGAATTTTTCTGTGTCAAATTCTGTTATTTGTGCTATACCACATTTGTTTCCTTTTATTCCTTTCCAGAATTCTTCTACATTGTTTCCTATAGGAGTTATGGCTCCTAATCCTGTTACTACAACTCTTCTTTCCATTTTTAATTTTCCTTTCTATCAATATATAATCTTTTAAGTTTATCTAAAATTTGCTTTTTTTCAATTTTTATAGTATAATTAATTTTGTAAATATTTAACACCTAGGAGGTACAATTTATATGAGTGAAAAAGACATCCAGAAACAGCGTAAGTATATTACTGATTTAATTAAAAGTCAGTTAAATATTTTTAAGCTTAACGGAAAAAGCAATCGGGAGATAACCCTTTCTCTTCCAAAAGTAACCGGTGTCAATAAAACATTGGCAAAAAATATTTTAGAAGAAATTCTTGGTTATAAACCTGAAATTACTTTTAATCAGGAGCTTAAGATACTTGACACTTCAACTATGCTTATTACAATAGTATTACAAAAATAAAATCACTCACTGGGGAGAGATATATCTCCCCTTTTTCTTTTATATTTTACATCAACATCCCACCATCAACATTTAAAACTTGCCCTGTTATATATGTATTTTCTTCTCCAGCCAAGAAATAAACTGAATTTGCAATTTCTTCACTACTTCCCATTCTTTTTAATGGTATTTGAGCATTTATATTTTTCTTAACACTATCACTTAAAACAGATGTCATATCTGTATCAATAAAACCAGGTGCTACACAATTTGCTAATATATTTCTGCTTGCTAATTCTTTAGCAATACTTTTTGTAAATCCTATAATACCTGCTTTAGAAGCGGCATAATTGCATTGACCTGCATTTCCAGATACTCCAACTACTGAACTGATATTTACTATTTTACCTGTTCTTTTTTTCATCATATAAGGTACAATGCTTTTTGTAACATTAAATGTGCCTTTTAAATTGATATTTATTACTTTTTCAAAATCCTCTGGAGTCATTCTAAGTAATAAACTATCTTTTGTAATTCCAGCATTATTTACCAAAACATCTATTTTTCCAAATCTTGCTATAGCCTGTTTAGCCATGTTCTCACAATCCTCAAAATTTGATACATCTGTTTTTATGAATAAAACTTCAATATTATATTCTTTAAATTCATTTTCTAATTCTTCTAAATTTGTTCTATCTGATACATAATTTAAAACTAGATTATATCCATTTTTTGCAAATTTTATTGCTATTGCTTTTCCTATTCCTCTTGTTCCGCCTGTTATTAAAGCCACTTTTTTATCTTCCATTTTCTCTTCCTCCTATGTTTGGACTAAATTCTTGTATTGCTTTTTCTAAAGTTTCTACATCATATATATTTATTGTATTTACATCACTAAGTTCTTTTCTAATAAAACCTGTTAGTGCTTTTCCCGGTCCAATTTCTACAAATGTATCTACATTTTCGTCATTCATTAATCTGATTGCTTTATCAAATCTAACTGGACTAACAATGTGCTTTGATAATATTTCTACCATGTTGTCTGATTCATTATAAAATGTTCCATCAATATTTTTTATAACATTTGTTGTGCCTTTTTGAAAATGAACTTTTTCTAAATCTTGTATATATTCATTTTTTGCATCTTCTAATGCTTTTGTATGGAATGGACCACTTGTTTTTAATGTAACAACTTTTTTTGCTCCATTTTCCTTAAATAAATTACTTGCTAATTCAATTGCATCTTTACTTCCAGAAACTACAGTTTGATTTGAATAATTGTAATTTGCAGGTACTATAAACATCCCTTTATCTTGCAAGTCCTTGCATATTTCTTCTATTTTTTTTGAATCTAATCCAATTATTGCAAGCATTGAGTATTCGCCTTCTGGTAATTTATGTTGCATCATATATCCTCTTTGTTTTAACAGTCTTATTCCATCTTCAAATTTTAGTTTTCCACTATATATTAATGCAGGATATTCTCCTAAACTTAGTCCAACTGATATGTCTGCATGTATTCCATTTTTTTCTAGAATTGCTAATATTGCCAAACTCATTGTAGCAATTGCAATTTGAGTATTTTCTGTTTTATTTAAATCGTCTTGCACATTTTCTTTGTTAGTAGTGTTTTCTTCTTTACAATATTCCGTTCCATTATATTCTTCTCTTGTACCTTCAAAGCATAATTTTGCAACATCTATTTCTGTGATTTCAGACGCTCTTTTAAATACTTCTCTTACTTCTTCATATTTATCATATAAATCTTTTCCCATTCCTACCTTTTGACTTCCTTGGCCGGGAAATAAAAATGCTAATTTCATCCTAAACCTCCATTAAAATACTTCCTGTATTCAAGCCTCCACCATAGCCTAAAAGAATAACTTTATCTCCTTTTTTTAGCAAATGTTTTTCAATCATTTCGTCTAATGCTATTGGTATACTTGCACAAAATGTATTTCCTACATTTTCTATATTTGTATATACTTTTTTGCTGTCAATTTTCAATTTATTTGCAATTGATTTCATTATTTTTAAATTTGATTGATGTGGTATTATATATTTAATATCATCAATATTTATTTGGTTCTTTTTAAGCAAGTTCTTAACGTTTTTTACTGTCTCTGTAACTGCATACTTATAAACTTCTTTACCATCCATTTGTAACTTTTCATTTGCGTTATATGTTAGTATTTTACCATTTTGACCATGACTTGTTATATTACTGCTATAAAGCCTGTTTTCTTCTGTTTTTTGCAATATAACTGCTCCTGCACCATCTGATAATAAAATTGATGTTGATACATCCTTTTGGTCTATACATTTTGATAATACATCTACTCCAACTACTAATGGCATTTTTGCTTTGTCTGTTTCAAGATAACATTGCGCTATATCCAATGCATTTACAAATCCTGCACATCCTGCTAAGACATCTAAACACATACAATTTTCAATATTAAAATGTTCTTGTATTTTATATGATATCCCTGGCATTAGCATATTGGTTGATGTTGTTGCCACTATAATCATGTCTATATTTTGTGGATTTATTTGTGAGCTTTTTTCTATTAAATTTTCTATACATTTTATTGCTAATTGTTCTATGTTTTCGTCTTTTGAATAGTGTCTTGTTTGTATTCCTGTTCTTTTGTATATAAAATCTTCTGTTATATTTAATTGTTTTGCTAAATATGTGTTATCTATCTTAGTTGTTGGTAAATACTTTCCTGTTGCTATAATTTCTATATTTTTCATTTTCACCTCTAATTATATTTTTAATTTTTAGACTCTAATTTTTTTCTAAATTATATCCTCCAATGTTTTTATAAAATCTTCTATAATTTTTTGTTTATTGAATTCTTTTCCAGTTTCTTTATATAATGATGTTGCTATGTTTTCTAGTTCATTTGGAAATTTGTCTTCATTTACATTAAAGCCTATACTTATTATTACATAGTTGATTTTATTTCCTATTGTGTTGCTTTCTGTTAATATTCCACATATCTTCTTTCCATTTAGCATTAGGTCATTTGGCTCTTTTATTGCTAATTTTATATTGTATTTTTGTTCCATTATTTTCTGGATTCTTTTTGCTATTTCTATTGTTAGTCCTTCTAAGTCTTTCACATTTTTTTGTGGTCTAAATAGTATACTCATTGCTATGTTTTTGTTTGAGCCAGTGTGCCAATTTCTTCCTTTTGTTCCTATTCCTCCTGTTTGTTCTTCTGCCAAAATTACTGTGTTTTCTGTGTATTTTATATTGTTTTCTTTTAAATATGTGTGTGTTGAACTTATTGTTTTAAATTTTTTTATTTTCATTTTTTCTGTTCCTTTTGATTTTTCTTATGTGATTTTATATCAATTTTTTTATTTTTTCATTAGTCCGAACGGTCAGTTTGAGATTCTATACTTTATAGATTTTTGAAATAATTGGTGTGTGAATTGTAACTTTAAGATTGAATCTTTTGTGAATTTTTTGAAAAAAATCTAGACTGTTTTTGTATTTTGTGCTATTATTATATAGGTGAACAAATGAAAATTTTTAGGAGGTAAAGTTATGACAAAAATGGAAAAAATTTTGGCAATAGTTTTAGTGTTTGTTACTATATTATTAGTTAGTTTTAATTATGCATATGTAGGGGCTGTTGATTTGAATTTGACAGAGAATACAAGTAGTTCTTCTTCAAATTCTGCTGACGAAGATGATACACAAAATTCAGAGGATACACCTGCTTCTAATTATGCAAGAAGTTCTACTAGTTCAAATACAAATTCTTCATTAGATACTTCAGCTACCGTTAAAACTACAAGTTCTACTGAAACAGGTTTGGGACTTTCAAGTATTTTAAATATCTTTTTAATTTGTATAGGTATTCTTTTGATTTTTTTAGCTATTGCTATTTTGATTAGATTAAAAAATTAATTTTTTGAATATAAAATAATAAAAAGAAGCGGCTTTAAAATAAGTGCTTCTTTTTTCGTTTTTTATATTAATTCTTTTATCTTTTCGACTTCTTCTTTTGGTAGTTTTGTAATTTCACATATTAAATCAATTGGTAATTTTTTCTTTA
>CAKPJK010000050.1 GCA_934162615.1 uncultured Clostridia bacterium | reverse complement strand
AATATAGATTTTCTATATAAGATATTAGAAGACGAAGATTTTATTAATAACAATTATGATACATCTTTTATTGCTAAGAAATTTGTTAATAAGCTTCAAAGTTGATTATAAGATTTTTATAATTTTTCGGGATTGGGGGACGGGTCTTCAATCCCCAAAAAATTATAATTTTAAAAATTCGGGATTGAAGACCCGTCCCCCAATCCCGAAAAAATAAGCAAAAAAATATAAAAACTAGATACAAGGAGAAAAGCGATGGTAATAGAAAAAATCAAAAAAATAAACCCAAAAGAGCCAGATCAAAAGAATGAAAAAGCATCAGACATGTTAGTTGGAAAATGGGTAAAATGCAATAATTGTAAAGAGATACTATACAAAGAAGATTTAAAAAACAATTATAGCATATGCCCAAATTGTGGTAAATATTTTAGACTATCTGCCAGAAGACGAATAAAGCAAATAATTGATGAAGGAACATTTGAAGAAATAGATGCAGATATGCGAACAAGTGATTTGTTAAAATTTGAAGGATACAAAGAAAAAATTCAAGCCCTACAAGAAAAGACAAAAATACAAGAGGCAATACAAACTGGAATAGGAAATATAAATGGTTTAAAAGTTGCAATAGGAGTTATGGATAGTAATTTTATGATGGGAAGTATGGGAAGTGTTGTTGGTGAGAAGATAACACGACTTATAGAAAAAGCAATACAAGAAAAATTGTCAGTTATTTTGTTTTGTGTATCAGGTGGTGCGAGAATGCAAGAAGGAATTATATCATTAATGCAAATGGCCAAAACGTCATCTGCAATAGCCAAACTAGATGAAGCGGGTTTATTATATGTATCTGTATTAACAGATCCTACTACAGGAGGGGTAACTGCAAGTTTTGCAAGTTTAGGTGACATTATTTTAGCAGAACCAGGTGCTTTAATAGGCTTTGCAGGTCCAAGGGTTATAGAACAAACAATAAAGCAAAAATTACCAGAAGGATTTCAAAGTGCTGAGTTTTTATTAGAACATGGTTTTATTGATAAAATAGTTGAAAGAAAAGATATGAAAAATACATTATATAATATTGTAAAAATGCATCAAAAACATTAAAACGAACAATGTTCGCTAAAAGATTTTATAAAATAAAATTTGGGGACATGACTTTTAATCCCAGTGAAAGGAAAATAAAAATGAAAGAAAAAACAATATCTGCATGGGAGCGAGTAGTACTTGCAAGAAAAGCAGAAAGACCAAAATCATTAGATTATATAAATAACATATTTACAAATTTTATAGAATTACATGGAGATAGAAACTTTGGAGATGATAAATCTATTATAGGTGGAATTGCTGAATTAGATGAAATGCCAGTAACTGTTATAGGTGAGCAAAAAGGGAAAAATGCAAAAGAAAATATAGATAGGAACTTTGGTATGCCTAATCCTGAAGGATACAGAAAAGCATTAAGACTAATGAAACAAGCAGAAAAATTTAATAGACCTATAATAACATTTATAGATACACCAGGTGCATATCCAGGAATGGGAGCAGAAGAAAGAGGACAAGGAGAAGCAATTGCGAGAAATCTTTTTGAAATGTCAAAGTTAAAAGTTCCAACAATATCAATTGTAATAGGTGAAGGCTCAAGTGGTGGAGCATTGGCATTAGGTGTAACAGATGTTATAATAATGTTAGAAAATGCAGTTTATTCTATTTTATCACCAGAAGGATTTGCAAGTATTTTATATAAAGATGCAAGTAAATCACAAGAAGCGGCAGAAAAAATGAAGATTACATCAACAGAATTAAAAAGATTAGGTGTTATTGATAGTATAGTAAAAGAGCCAGAAGGTGGAGTACAAGAAGATTTTAAAAAAGTTTGCAATGATTTAAAAAATATGATATTAAAAGACATAAATAGATTATCAAAAAAAACACAAGAAGAATTAGTAGAACAAAGATATGAAAAATATAGAAAAATTGGAGGTATTTAGATAATGTTATTACAAGGAAAGAAAATCTTAATAATGGGAATAAGAAACAAATGGAGTATAGCATGGGGAGCAGCAGTATCTGCTTATGAGCAAGGTGCACAGATTATTTTTACATATAATTCAGAAGCAAATAAACCAAAAGTAGAAAAGTTAATGGAAGAAATTCCAGGTTCAAAGGCATATACTTGTGATGCTTCAAGTGACGAGTCTATAAAAACATGTTTTGAAACAATTTTGAAAGAGAATGGAAAAATAGACGGTATATTACATGCAATTGCTCACGCTAATACAGATGATTTAAGAAATGATTTTATAAACACATCAAGAGATGGTTTTGCACATGCATGTGATGTTAGTAGTTATTCTCTAATTGCTGTTTCAAAAATTGCTACAGAGTTAGAGTTATTAAATGACAATTCAAGCATTGTTACTTTAACATATTATGGTGCAGAAAAAGCAATTGATGGTTATAATGTTATGGGTGTTGCAAAAGCGGCTTTGGAATCAAGTGTTAGATATTTGACAAAGGATTTAGGTAGAAGCGGTACACGTATAAATGCTATTTCTGCAGGACCTATAAAAACTCTTTCTGCAAAAGGAATAAAAGATTTTGGAACTATCTTAGATGTTGTTGAAGAAAAGTCTCCTTTACATAGAAATGTTACTGCTAAAGAAGTGGGTGATTGTTGTACATTTTTGTTTAGTGATATGTCTAAGGCTATAACAGGTGAAGTAATTCACGTTGATAATGGCTTTTCAGTTGTGGGAGTATAAAATAAAAAGAGGACACCAATGATGCCCTCTTGAAAAATAATAACTAGTTTAGGTTTAAATCGTGTAATTTTTTAAGATTTATAGCTAAGCAATGCAGTTGTTTTTCAGAACCAATTTCAGGCTCACCTCTTGAACATGCATCAAGTATACTATTCAAATATGAAAAGTATGGAAGAATACTTTCTATATTTGAATCTTTATAAAATCCTGTCATATACATTGCAACATATATTGCAAAGTTGACATTATAATTGTATGTATATATATCACTATTTTTAGAAGAATATATAAAGAAACTTCCAACAGCTTGTAGCAAAGCTGTACATAAACAAGATGCTTTGTGATATATATCTACATCATAATTTAATATACTTATGTTTTCATGATAATTTTTAATAAAATCATTGTTGAAATTTTCGACAATTATCGAATCATCAACATTTTTTAAATATTTTAAAAAATTATCTTTACGATTTTCTACTATATCAATAATTTCTGAATACTTGCTTTCTAATTTGTAAGTTTCTTCATTTTTATTGATAGTAAATGTTTTTTCTAAATCATTATTTTTACTTTGAATATATTCCTTAGAATTTTTTATTACATCCATTAAACCGATGAATATAATTATTAGCCGAACAACATTACAAGCTATGTTGTTTGGTAATGGACATATAAAACAAATAAATATTAATAATGTAATACATCCCATTGGTTTTAAAAATCTAATGTTTTTTTTCTTTTTTGGTTCTATTATAATCATGTTTTTTCCTTTCTATTAAACCTTACTAGTTATTAAATTTTCAATGTACTAAAATGGAAAATTATTTCCAATTTGGGTCAATGATTTTTATCGTATGAGAAGGACGGTTAATTAATATCAATGGCAAATTTGTAAATGTAGCCTTAAGATATGTTATTCGTTTCTTGTATTGATCTTCTATAACATCATAAATAACTTTTTCTCTCACATAAGGAGGAAATTTAATTTCATCAGATGCATATAATTTATTATTTTTTGTATATTCATCTATGATGTTACAGCATTTTTTTACTTCTCTTTGATATCGTCGAGCTTGCCCCCGTTTAATAAAATTCATAATTTTTTCTATCATGTTATTACCTCCTAAAGTAAAAATGAATTTTTTAATATACTATAATTTATTTATATTATAGCACTAATTTACATAAAAGTCAAAAAAAGACTCCCATTGGGAGTCAACAAAAACAAAGGTATTAAAAACTATCTACAGTCTTTATTGTTTTGTTTTTCAGTATTAGGTTCTTGATTTCTATTTTGATTATTGTTATTATTTTTCTTGTTTGATTTTGACATAAAAATGCACCTCCAATCGATTTCTAAAAATATTTTAACCTAAAAGCAAAAAAATATTCTAATAAAATTGTTTTTTTGAAAAAAAAGAGATATAATAAAAAACGAAAATTGACATTGATACATATCATAAAAAGAAAGAAGGAATAAAAATGAGTTATGAAAACAAAAAATTAAAAGAATTCAACGAATATATAAGATTTAGAAAAGTAGCAGTAATAGGCTTAGGAGTAAGCAATTTGCCACTATTAGAATACTTACATAACAAAAAAGCACAAGTAACAGTATTTGACGAAAGAACAGAAGAAGAAATTCCAATGGATACAATAGCAAAAATAAAAACATATGAATTTCAAGCATCATTTGGAAAAAATTGTCTTGAAAAATTAAATGGATTCAATGTAATTTTTAGGTCACCAAGTTGTTTGCCAACAAGACCAGAATTAAAGCAAGAAGCAGATAGGGGAGCAATTGTTACAACAGAAGTAGAAATGCTTATGGAAATGTGCCCATGTAAAATAATAGGTGTAACAGGAAGTGATGGAAAAACAACTACAACAAGTTTAATAAATGCAATTTTGCAACATGCAGGGTATAAAACATTTTTAGGTGGAAATATTGGAACGCCATTATTCACAAAATTACCAGAAATGGAACCAAATGATATAGTAGTTCTAGAATTAAGCAGTTTCCAATTAATGAATATGCATGTAAGCCCAGATATAGCAGTTATTACTAATATAACACCAAATCATTTAAATATACACAAAGATTATCAAGAATATATTGATGCAAAAAAATGTATATTCAAAAATCAAAATGAAAATGGAATATTAATATTAAATTATGATAATGATATAACAAGAGAATGTAGCAAAGAAGCAAAAGGAAAAGTAATATTCTTTAGTAGCAAAGAGAAATTAGATAATGGATTCATAGTTGATGAAGATATAATAAAAGAATGCAATGATGGAGTTAGAAAGCACATTTTAAACACCGATGAAGTTATTTTAAGAGGAAATCACAATTTCCAAAATATAGCAACTGCTCTTGCAGCAACAAAAACATTAGTTAATACAGATGTTGCAGTTGAAGCAATAAAAAAATTTAAACCAGTTGAACACAGAATTGAATTTGTAAGAGAAATAGATGGAGTAAAATGGTACAATGACTCTGCAAGTTCTTCACCTACAAGAACAATTTCAGGACTAAATGCATTTAAAGAAAACATCATTTTAATTGCAGGTGGATATGACAAAAACTTAGAATATCAACCACTTGCAAAACCAGTAGTAGATAAAGTTTCAACACTTATTTTAATTGGTCAAACAGCAGAAAAGATATATGATGTTGTAAAAAATGAAGCAGAAAAAGAAAATAAAAAAATTAATATAAATATGTGTGATACATTAGAGCAAACAATAGAAATTGCAAAAAAATCAGCTAAAAAAGGTGATATTGTACTATTCTCACCAGCAAGTGCAAGTTTTGATATGTTTAAAAATTTTGCCGACAGAGGCAATCAATTTAAAGATTTAGTAAATAAAATTTAGTTTAATTTAAAAAATAAAGAAATTAAAGAGAACATCCAAAATAAATTATTAAACAAATTTTTAACAAAAGCGAAACCTTCCTCATACGATATATAAAACTAATTTGCAAAAACAAATTAGAAAAATGAGGGAGGTTTGTTATGTATAACGAAACATATGATGACTACATAAGAAGTATTTTAGGATATCCAGTAAGAAACCAATTTGACCAGTTTAATCAAGGACAACAAGAATATCAGGGTTACCAAGAATATAGAAATCCAACATTTAATACAAATATAAATATATCTGGAAATAATGTTGAATTAGAAAATAGTTACCCTGAAATATACAAAATTGTATATCCTATGATTACTAAAAAATGTGAAAATGTTAGAGAAAGCAACATCACAAAAGATGATATTGAAAATATGACAGACGAGATTTATTATGCGTTAGAATCAAGAAACGAAACACAGGTAAATATCAACCTAAGAAATGACGTAAATGGGTTAAAAACGGTAAATACTTCAAGTACTTTAGCAAGTAAAAATAATATCTCAACTATAAACAATACAAGAACAGAAAATAGAAAGCCTGAAGTGAAAGTATCAGAAACTACAGGAGAAAAAAGACAATTGAATGGTGGATTAAGAGATTTAATTCAAATTCTATTAATACGTGAATTATTAAATAGACGTAGACCACCATTTAGACCACCAATGCCAAATCCACCCGGACCAGGGCCTCGTCCACCAATGAGACCACCGTTTGGGCCTGGACCAGGAAGACCACCATTTAATAGAGATTTTGATAGTTTTAATGATTTGTATGAACAGTCTTAAAAAACAATTGACATAACACATTTTGAATGGTATACTAAGAAAGTAACAATATAGTAAAGCACACAGTACAGGAGGTATATCTATGTACGAAAAGTTAAAAAGTCTTTTAAAGGAGTGGGAGGCATATTCAAATCCGGAAGAAGAAATTCCAAGCCGGATTAGAAGGCCTGAACTTTGGTCTATAGGCAGATCTGTTGAATTGGCACTCACAGAAATGCGAGGAACAAAAGAATATGAAAGCATCACAGATGAAGACAAAAAAATTATAGATATTATCTATAATTTTCTTGTAGCAGAAGCAAGTGAAAAAAATCTGAACTAAACAGATTGCGGTGGAATATTTTAAATAGAATTCCACCGCAAGGCTTTTTAAAATTGGAAAAAAATAGCAAATATGCAAATTAAATTTTGCATATTTTTTTTATTTTTACAAATAATAATAAATGAAAAAATTTAAAATAAAGCAATAAAAACTTCAAAAGTAAATATAACGACATTAAATAAGTATGGAAAAACTATACTTGATGATATTTACTTTACTGCACCATTTAAAGTATCACCACCCTTTTACAAAGAGGATAATTCTATAAAGGTTATTGTTATGTCTTCATCAGCTGGTATTATGGCAGGGGATATACATGAATATAATATAACTATACAGGATAACACAAATATA
>CAKPJK010000049.1 GCA_934162615.1 uncultured Clostridia bacterium | reverse complement strand
TTTGCAGATATAAAAATCATTGGTGCATATGATAAATATGATAATTTTTCATAAACTTCTTTTTTATATTTTTCTAATGTTCCTGTTGTTTTTTCATATTCATCCCATTTGTTTACAACAATTATAACACCTTTTCCTGCCTCATGAGCTTCACCTGCAATTTTTGCATCTTGATCTGTTACACCATCATTTGCATCAATCATCATTAAACATACATCAGCTCTTTCAACTGCTAACAAACTTCTTTGAACACTATATTTTTCTATTTGTTCATTTACTTTTGCTTTTTTTCTAATTCCTGCCGTGTCTATCAAAACATATTTTCCATGTTCATTTTCAAATGGTGAATCTATTGCATCTCTAGTTGTTCCTGCAATGTTACTTACAATTGTTCTTTTTTCTCCTAAAATTTTATTTATTAAAGAAGATTTTCCAACATTTGGTTTTCCTATTACAGCAACTTTGATGATTTCTTCGTCATCTTCTGAATCATCTTTTTCTGGAAAATGTTCATATATTGCGTCTAATACATCCCCTATTCCCAAAGCATTTGATGCAGATATTGGATATGGGTCCCCTAATCCTAAATTATAAAATTCGTAAGCTTCTTGTCTATCTTTTTCGTAATTGTCTGCTTTGTTACATACTAAAACAATTGGTTTTCCCGACTTTTTAAGCATTAATGCAATTTCTCTGTCAGCTGCTGTTACACCTTGTCTAATGTCTGTTAAGAAGATTATTACATCTGCCATTGATATTGCTAAATTTGCTTGTTCTCTCATTTGAGATAATATGATATCTTCTGATTCTGGTTCGATACCACCTGTATCTACTAATGTGAATTTTCTTCCACGCCAGTTTGTTTCTGCATATATTCTGTCTCTTGTTACGCCTGGTGTGTCTTGAACTATTGATATTCTACTTCCTGCCAAATAGTTAAAAAATGTTGATTTTCCTACATTTGGCTTTCCTATTATTGCTACTATTGGTTTTGCCATTTTTCCCTCCGTTTGTATAATAATTTTTTATATTCTTATTTTACTATATCACATTTGAAATTGCAAGGAATTGACCAATAAAAATAAAAATGCAGGCAATATTTTACCTACATAATTTGTTTTGCTTAGTTGTTCACTTGTGTTTAGTTTTGTTCCGTCTTCTAGCTTTATTATAGTACGTTTTACATAAAATTGCAACATTTTATACCACATACAATAATATACAGAAAAACTGTAATATACTACCCAGCAATATAAACAAATGAAATATAGAATGCATATATCTTTTCTTTTTGCCTAATCCATATAAAACTGCACCAACTGTATAAGCAATGCCACCAGCAACTAATAAAACTAAACCTGGTATCCCTAATAACTTAGGCAATAAATTTGCTGTAAAAACAATACACCATCCCATACCAAGGTAACATATCATTGAAAACACTTTAAATTTTTTTATATCTATTGAATTTAGTGTTATTCCTAAAATTGCAATTGCCCATATAATTCCAAATATACTCCATCCAAGAGCAGTGTTGTATTCTCTAAAGGGCACTAAGCAAAACGGTGTGTATGAACCTGCTATCAATAAAAATATTGAGCAATGGTCTAATATTTGGAATACTTTTTTTGCTTTTCTTTGTGGCTTTAATCCGTGATATATACTAGACATCGTGTATAAGAGTATCATTGTTACACCGTATATTGAACTGCTCACAACGCCATATCCGTTATGATGTATTGCAGCAAACACAACACATAACACTAATGCAACTATTCCAAATGCCCCTCCTACTATGTGTGATGTCATATTAAAAATTTCTTCGCCTTTTGTATAATACGGCAAAACTCTATCTTTTAATTTTGTTCTTGTCATTTATCTCTCCATTTCCTTAATTCTTTCTTTTTTACCATAATGTCAAAAAATTTATTTTTTTATCCATACTGACACGCTTCTTGATTTTACACCAAAATTTCCGCATCCATCTTCGTCTATTGTGACTTCTTCTTCGCAATTTCCAAGGCAGTCAATATATGTTTCACCAACATTTTGATTTCCCACATACATTCTTTTATATCCATCACCTGCATTAGAAATAACAACCGCTAAACCTGAACTTAAGTGTTCATCGTCACCTTCTTGTGTCCACCCTATAAAATTATTATGATCAAAATAATCGTGTTGTAAACCATATGATTTTTCTTTTCTTATTAACATTAATGTTTTTAAGTCATTTACTGGTTCAATATGGTCATGTTCTATTCCATAATAATCACCATAAAATACACAAGGATATCCATCATTTCTTAGCAATATAATTGAATATGCTATTGATTTAAACCAACCTTGTACAAAACTTTGTAGTGCTTGACCTGGTTGCGTATCGTGGTTGTCTACAAATGTTACTGCCATACATGGATTTTCCTTTACCAATGTGTGCTCCAATATTTGTGACATATTGTAATTTGGATCATTTGACGCATTAAAGAAATTATAGTGTAATGGTACATCAAATAATGATATTTTTCCTTCTGTTTCCGTAATGTATCTATGTAGTCTATTTACATCTGTTGACCAATATTCACCAACCGCAAATAATTCTTTTTTGCTTTCATCTCTTAATGTTTGTATCCATTCTTTATAAAAATTTGCATCTATGTGTTTTACCGCATCTAATCTAAATCCATCAATTTTTGTTAAGTCTAAATACCATCTTCCCCAGTCTTTGCATTCTTTTACTACCCTTGGATTTGAAAAATCTAAATCTGCTCCCATTAAATAGTCAAAGTTTCCAAATTCTTCGTCAACTTCTGCTCCCCATTTTTTATCTACAAATTTGAATATTGCATTTTCGCCGGTTTGATTATTATAGTCTATTCCATCAAAATCTGTCCAGTTCCATTCGAAGTCTGAATATTTGTTTTTTCTTCCTGGGAATGTAAATTTTGTTGCAACTTTTACATTTTCTCTTTGTGATGTTTCTATATTATGGTTTGACCAGTCCACTTTTGTTGCAGGTATTGTTTGCAATGCATCTGCTCCCATTTTGTGATTTAAAACTATGTCTGCATAACTTTCTATCCCAGCTTGTTTTAGCGCAATTATTGCGTCTAAATATTCGTCTTTTGAACCGTATTTTGTTTTTATCGAACCTTTTTGGTCAAATTCGCCTAAGTCATATACGTCATATACTCCATATCCAACATCGTCTTTTCCACCTATTCCTTTATATGCAGGTGGTAGCCACATTGCTGTTACTCCTAAATCTGATAGTTTTTCTGCATTTTCTTTTATTTGATTCCATAAATTTTGGTTACATTCCATATACCATTCAAAGTATTGCATTATTATTCCATTAATTTTTTTCATTTGATTCGCCTCTTTTGTTTTTTTGTCATTATATCACTTAATTATTTTAAAATCCAGAGTAGACCGAAAAGTCGATTATAAAAAAACTATTTTTTGAATTTCTCTATTTTCGATTAATTCATAAATTTGTTTATTATTTTTTATATCTTCTACATTCTTCCCATGCATCGTAAAAATCCCTTTAACCCCAGAATATAATGCATAATGAATTGCCTCAACATCTTCTTTACTTCCTATCTCATCACACGCAATTATTTCTGGAGCCATTGTTCTAATAAGCATATGTATACCTTTGTTTTTACTTACATTTTCTATTACGTCTGTTCTAATTCCAACATCATTTTGAGGTGTTCCCTTAAACATTGCTGCTATTTCACCTCTTTCGTCAACAACCCCACATGTTTTGCCTCTAAAATTTATTTCTTCTATCCCATCACTTAGTCTTCTAATAATGTCTCTTAAAATGGTTGTCTTTCCTCTACCTGGAGGTGCAACTATAATGGAATTATATATTGTTTTATTTTCAATATCTATAATTTCTCTTAATATTCTTGTACTGCAGTTTTTTACCTCTCTTGCTATTCTTATATTTAAACTTGATATGTATTTTATATTTGTAATTTTCCCATTTTCAATTACACATGAGCCTGTTAGCCCTACTCTGTGTCCTCCTTTTATTGTTATAAATCCTTCACATATTTGATTTTTATATGCATATATTGAATTTTCACATAGCCTTTCTACTATCTGCAATATTTCTGTTTGAAGTATATTGTATTGCAATATAAGGTCTTTTTCCCTTAATTTTAATATTATTGGCTTGTCTACCCTGATTCTAATTTCTTGTAGTTCATTTTCAACTTTGGGATTTTCTTGTAATAAATTTGAAAAAATTTGATATATTTTATTTGGAAAATATCTTAAAATTTCATCCATTTTTTATCTTCCTTTTATTTTTATTCTAATGTCCTTTTTGATACATTGGTACCAAATTGGACATTCTCTATATTATATTCTTTTTTATGTATTTTATGACTCATTTTGGTTAGACTAAACATTATAATAATTATTCTAATTGGTTTATAGGTAAAACCTTTATTAAAAAGCCTAAATATATTATGTAAGGATTGATTTCTAAATGAAAAATAATAAAATTTGGATTATTGTTGCCATTATACTAATTTTGTGTATTGGAATTGGTATTTATTTTTTCTTTAAAAATAAATATACGAATTCTTCTAATTATTCTGCTGAAAGAACTTCTACAAATCAGGATTTTTCGGCAAATAATACCTCTGTTAATAATATTGTTTCAAATTCACAGATAAATAATACAGAAAATTTTGAGCAAAATTCATTAATGGAAAATAAAGCAAATAAGGAAAATGAACAAAATAATATCCAAAATATTGAACCTAAAAAGGATGAACTTATTTCTTCTTTTTCTACAAAGATTTATACAAAAGAGTCTGAGAGACAAAACAATATTTCTATTACATGTTCGAAATTAAATGGAACTGTAGTGAAAAATGGAGGTACTTTTTCTTTTTGTAATACTATTGGTCCTGCTACTTCTGCAAAGGGTTACCAAGAAGCAGATATTTTTGATAATGATGGTAATAAAAAGAAAGGGCTTGGTGGCGGAAATTGTCAAGTGAGTACTACTTTATATAATGCAGTTTTAAAAGTTTCTGGTTTGTCTGTTATAGAGCGCCATGAGCATAGTAATAAGGTTCCTTATATTAAAGCCGGAAAGGATGCGGCTGTTGCTTATGGTAGTTATGATTTAAAGTTTAGGAATAATACTGGAAATGATATAAGAATTGAGGCTTCTGCTACTGCTAATAATGTTTCTATAAATTTATATAAAAAATTTTAAAAGTTATTATTCACAATATAATAAAATATAAATTTATGAAATTAATCATTTATTTATTTTGAAGTGATCCGGGGGGACCGTTCAAAAATTCTCAAAAGTTGTTAAACTTTTGTTAGAATTTTTAGAATGGGGCAACAAGATAGAACAAATCTGAAAAAATCAAAGATTTTTTCAGTAAATTTGTTCGTGCGCGAAAATTTATAAAATAAATTTTCTGTGCAATGTAATTTTATATATTAGGAAAGTTATAAAGCTTTCCTAATATATAAATAAATCATTAATTTCATTTTTTATAATTCATAACTTGTGAATAGTAACTTTTAAAATTTTTTATTTTTGTTCTCTATGCTTCATTTTATTCGTTATTTTATTTAGTTCTGCTCCCAAAAATAATGAGTAAAAGCATGAATATGTCCACATCATAATAAGCATTAATGTTGTCAAACTTCCATAAGTAATAGAAAAACCTTTAAAAATATCTAAGTATTTAGAAAACACAAATGATATTACATTAAGTGCAATAGCACCAAATATTGCTCCTGGAATTTGGCTTTTAAATGTAACTTTATGGTTTGGCATAAATCTATATAAAAATAAGAATATTACAAATGTCACAAAAATAAATCCTAGTTCTGTCGCAATTTGTGAAAGTGTATTAAAGTTTTCTAATGCTCCAAAATGTTGTTGCATCAATGATTTTAAACTATTTCCAAAAACCAATAAAACCATTCCTAACATTATTAAAACTATAAATATTACTGTGTCTATTAATGCCATTATTCGTAAATATAATATTGATTTTTCGTTATCTTCATCTGTATTGTATACTGAGTGTAATCCTTTTGTTAAAGCAAATAATCCCTTTCCTGCAGACCACAATGTGAATATAAGAGATATTGATATTGTTCCTATTGATTTTGAGTATACTTCTCTTACTATTCCTAATACAAATTCATTCATACTTGATGGTATTATTTTTGAAATTGCATCAAATAGTGTCTGTTGTTGAATGTTTGTGTATTGTATTAGTGTTATTAGTAAAATTATAAATGGTATAAATGATAATATTGTATAATATGAACATTGAGCGGAGTATTCACTTATGTGGTCTTCTCCGCTTATTTTAAAGAACATATTAAATTGTTTCATTTTTTTAGAAATCTTTAATTTTATTTTTTCCATTGTTCTTTCCTTTACTTTAATTTTATATTTTTCAAAGATTTTTCTTAAATCAAATTTTTAAGAAATTTGATAGCTTCTATATTATTCTATTTAGTTTCTTTTTTATTCTTTATTTTTGTTTTTTTAGATAGTTCTTTTAAATCTCCAACCTTGTCAATTATTTCTTGTTTTTGCTTATTCATATTTTCTTTAAATTCATCTGTTTGTTCTACAACTTGTCTTTTTATTTCTTCCTTTTTCTCTTTTATTTTAACTTTAATTGATTGAACTTTTGGGTAAGCCTCTAATAGTCTTCTATATAATCCAGATTTGTTTAGAAGTGCCTCTTTAACCTTATTTGTTATCTCTTCAGTATTATCTAAGCTCTTTCCAAATTCTTTTGTTGTTTTTCCAACAAAACTTATAACATTAGTTGAAATTATATTATCTAATAAAAATATTGTTAATAATACTCCTGATATTATATTTAATTCAAGTTCTGGTAATGCTTCAATTTTGCCTATTAAGAATGGATTTGAAACATACATTATAAACATTCCTAATATACCGAATGGAATTATTGTATTTAAACATACTCTTCCATTTATATTGAATTTTCTTTGGCTATAGTCCCACCATCTTGCATGATAAATTTTTTCCATAAAGTAACTTGTTAAATATTCTAGTGTTCCACATACCAGTATTGCCATTACAAATAAAGCAAATGGATCTGGTACATATTTTTTTAATAAAAAGGTTATCAATATTGCTCCTGTTCCATATATAGGGCAATATGGTCCTATTAAAAATCCTCTATTTATAAATTTCTTTTTTTCAATTAATTTTCCTACTACTTCCATACACCATCCTGCAACTGAATATGTTAAAAATAGTAAAAA
>CAKPJK010000048.1 GCA_934162615.1 uncultured Clostridia bacterium | reverse complement strand
TATTTTCTTCTTTTTCTAATTTAGGGTCTTTATTTACAATTTTTACTGCTGCTTCCTGAGCCAATTTTAAAATATCCATGTCTGTAAATAAATTAGCAATTTTAAAATCTGGAATACCATGTTGCATTGTACCAAAGAAATCTCCTGAACCTCTTAATTCCAAGTCCTTTTGAGAAATAAGAAAACCGTCATTAGTTTCACACATAATTTTCATTCTTTCTTTAGTGTTTTGGCCTTTTCCCTTAAATTTTAAAACACAATATGATTTATACTCACCACGGCCAACTCTTCCACGCAACTGATGTAATTGTGCTAATCCAAATCTTTCTGCATCTTCAATTACCATTATATTTGCATTTGGAACATCAACACCTACCTCAATTACAGTTGTTGAAATAAGTATATCTATTTCTTTGTTTTTGAATCGTTCCATTATTTCGTCTTTTTCTTTTGGTCTCATTTTTCCATGTATGTATTCGACTCTGTAATCAGGAAATGTCTCTTCTTTGCATTTTTCATATAATGTTGTAACTGCTTTTAAATCTGTGTCCTCTTCTTCGCTTTCTTCGACTAATGGACATACAATATATGCCTGTCTGCCTTCGTCAATTTGTTTTTTTATAAAATTATTGATTCTTTCTTCCATTCTATTTGTAACTGCAAATGTTTCTATTGTTTTTCTATTTGGTGGAAGTTCATCTATTATTGATATGTCCAAGTCTCCATATAAAATTAATGCAAGTGTTCTTGGAATTGGTGTTGCAGACATTACTAAAACATCTGGATTTTGTCCTTTTTGTGCAATTTTTGTTCTTTGCTTTACTCCAAATCTATGTTGCTCATCTGTAACAACTAGACCCAAATTTTTAAATTCGACATTTTCTTCTAGCATTGCATGTGTCCCAATTAATATATCAATTTCACCATTTTTCAAACGTTCTAAAATATCTTCTTTTTTCTTTTTGCTGATACCTGATATTAATAATTCACATTTTATATCAAATTGATTTAGCATTTTTTCAAAGTTAACCATATGTTGTGTTGCAAGTATTGCAGTTGGTGCTAAAATTGCTGCTTGATATCCAGATTTTACGGCTTTGTATGCAGAAATCATTGCAACAACTGTCTTTCCAGAGCCAACATCACCTTGTAAAAGCCTATTCATTGATTTTTCTGATTCCATATTTTCATCAATTTCTTGTAACACTCTTAATTGTGCTTTTGTTAATTTAAATGGCAATGTATTTATTACATCTGACATCCTTACATTTTTGTCAAATGTGATTCCCTTTTTATCTGTTAGATTACTATTTTTTAATTGAAGTAATGCCAATTGAGTTGTTAGCAATTCTTCAAAAACTAATCTTCTTCTTGCCTTTTTAAAGTCCTCAAAATCATGTGGAAAATGTATATCATAATTTGCCTTGTTTGCATTTTCTAATTTGTATTCATTTAATATATAATCTGGTAAAGTCTCTGGCAAACCACCTTGTTCCTTGACTTTTTGTAATCCGTTTTCAATTATTTTTCTTAAAGTATTTTGAGTTAAACTATATGTCAATGGATAAATTGGTATTATTTTTCCAGTATTATTTGAATTTTCTATTTCGTCAAATACAGGGGAATTCATACTTATTTTTCCATATTGAAACTCAACTTTCCCATAAAATCTGTATTTCTTTCCGTGTTTGGAATTTTGATTTTAGGTATGGTTGATTGAACCATGTTATTACTGCTTGTCCTGTTTCGTCAATAACTGCAAGCCTTTGTATAGTTCTGCCTTTGCTTATTCTACTATCTATTAGTCTAGACATTGCTACTGCTTCTATTAAAGCAACTTCTCCATTTGCACATTCACAAATGTTCTTTGGTTTGCTTCTATCCTCATATCCTCTCGGATAATATGTAATTAAATCTTCAACATTGAATATCCCTATCTTATTTAGGAGTTTTACCTTTTGTGGTCCTACTCCTTTTATATATTTTACATCTTCTGTTAAATTCATTTTTTATCTCCATTTTTTCGGGATTGGGGGACGGGTCTTTAATCCCGAAAAATTTTACGGGATTAAAGACCCGTCCCCCAATCCCTATTTTTTATATTTTCAATAATTTGAAATCAAGACCATCACTACTTACTAATTTATATTCGATTCCATCAATATTGCCTTCTACTGCATCTTGTATTGAATTTGCATGTAGATGTCCATAATAGCATCTTTTTATATTATATTTTTTCATAAGTCTAGTGTAATCTGTATTCATATAATTTTTTGTTAGTGGTGGATAGTGCATAAACACTACTATTTCTTTATCTTCTCCATATTTTGATATTCCATCTTGTATTGATAATTCTAGTCTTGCAACTTCTCTTTTTGTTAATCTAATATCTTCTTGATCTTCTGAAATATTCCATCCCTTTGTTCCTGCTATAATTTTGCCTTCAAATTCATAACTATTATTATATAGAAAATCTATGTTTTTAAAGTCTTGTTCTTGTATATATCTTCTCATACTTGTTACAGTTGTCCACCAGTAGTCATGGTTTCCTTTTAATAAGATTTTTTTTCCTGGTAAATTGTTTATAAATTCAAAGTCTTTGTCTGTTTCATCTAGGTACATTGCCCACGAAAAGTCTCCTGGCAATATTACTGTGTCCTCTGGTTTTACTTTTAATAGCCAGTCTTGTTTGATTTTTTCTTCATAGTTCTGCCAATTTTTCCCGAATATGTCCATTGGTTTATTTGTGTTGAATGATAAGTGTAAGTCTCCTATTACATATATTGCCACTATTTCACTTCCTTTCCTTATGTTATATAAAAATTTTATATATTATTATTTTATGTTGCTAAATATTTTTATTTATTTTAC
Source organism: uncultured Clostridia bacterium (assembly GCA_934162615.1). Taxonomy (GTDB): domain Bacteria; phylum Bacillota; class Clostridia; order TANB77; family CAG-508; genus CAG-269. The sequence continues at coordinate 4,593 of CAKPJK010000048.1, read as the reverse complement.
TCGTCTGTTTTTATTCTTTCTATAGTTTACAATATTTTTCTTTAATTGTCTATATTTTATATCCTAAATTTGATTTTTTTGTTTGATGGTGTTATAATGTTTTTGGTAGCAAATAACTTAAATAGTTTTTGGTAAGGAGGGTGTTTTAATGGATAATAGCACTGAAACAAGAATAACGCTAAAAGACTGTATAAATAGTCTTTTGGAAATTGAAGAGGAACGGAATGATATAAAAATTTTCTTGGTTAATAATTTTTTGACCGATTCCTGGAGTAAACAAATAATTAATTTATCTGTTGGAAAGGAAAAAGAAGTTAGTCAAATTGATTTCTTTGATAACTTCACAGAAAGTATTTTTGTCGAATCTTATGATTTAATAACTTCTGCGCTTTCATTTTTAGAAAGTTTAAAAAAATATTCTAACTTGAAGGATGATTTAATTTCTGCAATTAAATCAGAAGAAAATGCTCCTTGGATATCTGAAATTTTTGAGAAAAAAGAGTTATTTTTTTTAGTTTCGGATTCTCATTGGAAGTATCATTCTTTAGAAGTAAGGGCTAAAATAGATATGGTTTTTATTGGAATGGATAAATTACCAACTATTGAAATCAATATCTTATAATAAAACACAACGGCCGGTCTTTTTTGACCGGCTCTTATATTATATATATATTAGATTTGTTCTTTATAATTTTAAATTTGGAATTGCATTTAAATCCATTTCATCTCTTTTTCCATTAATAAAATTATAATATCCTGCAGATGCTATCATTGCAGCATTGTCTGTACATAATTTTAAATCTGGCATATATACTTTTATTTCTTGATTTTCAAGTTTTAAAAATTCTTTTCTTATATAACTGTTTGCAGATACTCCACCTGCTAATACAACTGTTTTTAATCCAGTTTGTTTTAACGCTTTTTTTGCATTTTCTAGTAATATTTCTGTTACTGTTTTTTCAAAACTTGCACATAAATCAGCCTTGTTTATATCTGGTGTTTTATGGTGTAAATTTATTACCGCTGTTTTTATTCCACTAAAACTAAAATCCAAATTATCAAAATGTGTTTTTGGTAATTCTATTGCATTTGGATTTCCTTCTTTTGCAAGTTTGTCAACCTTTGGTCCACCTGGATATCCAAGTCCAACTACTCTTGCAACTTTGTCAAATGCTTCACCAATTGCATCATCTCTTGTTTTTCCTAAAACTTCAAATTCTGTATAATCTTTTACATGTACTAATTGTGTATTTCCACCTGATGTCATCACACACAAAAATGGTGGTTTTAATTCTGGGTATGTAATATAATTTGCCGCAATATGTCCTTGAATGTGATTTACTCCGACTAACGGTTTATTTATTGCAAAACTTAATGCTTTTGCATATGATAATCCTACTAACAGTGCTCCTACAAGTCCTGGTCCATATGTTGGAGTTATTGCATCTATATCTTCAAATTTCACATTTGCTTCTTCTAATGCTTTTTTTGTTACTCTTGATATTGCTTCAATATGGTTTCTTGATGCTATTTCTGGAACTACGCCTCCATATTTTTCGTGTATTGGTATTTGTGTGTCTATTATGTTTGATAAAATTTCTCTTCCGTTTTTGACTACTGATACTGATGTTTCGTCACAACTTGATTCTATTCCTAATGTTAATATATCATTTTCCATTTTATATGCTCCCTTTCATTTTTTGTTAAAATATAATACATGTGTGTCTAAATATCTACTTTAAAACTTTGAAAAAAATAGAGGGATTTTTGTCCTGTCCCCCAATCCCGTTTTTTTATAATCCAAATATTAATTTTCCTAATGCTAAAACTCCTTTTGAAACCCAACTTATTGCTGGTGTTATAATTGTTCTTGCAATTCCTGTTATCCAAATCAATACAAATACAATATAAAATATTTGCTCATTGTTCACAAAAAATTCTTTTGCTTTGTATGGTAAAAATGGCATTATTATTTTTGAGCCATCTAGTGGTGGTAATGGTATTAAGTTAAATACACCAAGTCCTATATTTATTGATATTGTTGTTGATATTAATAACATTATTACCGTTCCAACTGTTGATGCCATAAATGTTGCGCTTGCAAATTTGTATATTGCACAATATATTAATGTAAATATTATTGCAAGTATAAAATTCATTAATGGTCCTGCGAGTGAAACAATTGCCTCTCCTTTTTCCATTGAGATTTTTCTTGTATAATTTCTTGGGTCTACTTCTACTGGTTTTCCCCATCCAAATCCTGCTACTAATAGCATCAGCGTTCCTATTGGGTCCAAGTGTGCAAATGGATTTAGACTTAGTCTTCCTTGCCTTTTTGCTGTGTCATCCCCTAGTTTATATGCTGCATATCCATGTGCAAATTCATGGAATGTTATTGCTATAAGTACTCCCGGTGCACTTAGCAATAAACCTAATAATTGACCTGGATTTGTTGCATATTGCATTACAAAAAATACTAGCATTATTCCTATTATTATATACATTGTTTTTTTGTCAAAATTAAAATTAAACATAAATTTCTCCCTTCGTTTACTTATCCCCATTATAATTTTAATTATTGTTTTTAGATATCAAATGATTTTACAAATTGTATAATATCACTATTCACTTTTTGTATTCTCTCATCATTCTCAAATTCTTTAAAAGAAAACCACTTGTATTTTATATTATAACACTGAAATTCTTTTTTATTAAATTCTTCATTATTTTTTAGTATGTTTACTTTATAAATTGATTCCATGTCTTCTTTGTTTTTCATTTTACTGTTTAAAAATAAATAGCAATTCCATTTTTGGTCATAATATTGTAAATATTCATTTTTTTCGTTTTTTATTATGATTATTGAATGTGTGTTCATAACTTTTCTCCATTTTGTTTATCTTTTGATTTTTTTATTATATTTCATACTTTATCATATTTTTATTAAAATTTCAATTACTATACTTATTTTTTTTTCTTAAAATATTCGACTTATTTTTGGTTCATCTGTTTCTTCTATCTTTTCTAAAATATCATTGTTATCTACTTTTAATGCAAAATATGGTTTATCAGAACTTTCCTCTTTCATAAATATTATAAAAGTATCTTGAAAATAACAATATTTTGTATCTTGTCCTATTCCCATATATTCTGTAACCATTGTTGCTTTACTTGATAAATTACAACCTCTTTCATTTAAATTAAAATTAACATTTTGGATAACATCATATATGTATAATCCCTTAGAGTTCTTTATCTTTTTGTCATATAATTGGTTGTAATTAATCTTTCCATTTACCTTTACATATGGAATTCTTAACTCATCATCTTTTGAAAATTCTGTACGTCCTTTATAGTTTTTTGTCTTTGCTTTTATGTCTTCATAATATTCGTCAAACGATTTTTTATCATCTGTTCTATAAAGTATTATTTCGTCTCCTTCTTTTGTTTTTAATTTTATAGCCATATCATTACTTAATAAACTACCATTATTTAATTTATTATAAAATAGAATTTCAACATTTTTATTCATTTTTTCTGGACTTGCATTATTAATTCCAAAATATTTAATATATTCTTCACCATTTCCAAATGTCCATTTATAGTCACTAAAATTGTCAAATGATTCTAAAAAGTTCAATTCTTTGTTAAGTGTAGCATCTATTTTGTATCCATTTGTAACTGTTCTTTCTACATTTATTTTATAATCATTTGGATTCAACATTTCTTTTGAAAATGTACTTTCATTTAAATCATTTGCAATTTGTGACATTTCACCTTCTAATTCTATCTTATTTAATCCAATTTTATCTTCTAGTTCTTTCCATGCTAAATCTAATGTTCCCACCCATAAATTATTTATTGTATTTTCATCTAGTGTACTTTGATATGATGGGTTCATTGTAATATTATGATTTGTATTATTTTTTATATACTTATTATATATAACTGTTGTAGCATAGACTATTCCTGATAATGCAATTGTTGTGCATATAATTATTACAAAAATTTTCAAAAATTTATTCATTTCATCAAATCCTTTCTTTAGCAGGATTTTTCTTAATTGTTTTTTCCCTCTATGTATTAAATTCTTTGTATTTTGTAGAGTTTCTCCTAATATTTTAGATGTTTCTTCATAAGATAGTCCTTCAATATTTACGAGATAAATTGCATTTTTATATCTTTCGTCTAACAATTCTATTGATTCTAATAGTTCTTTTTTGCTTTCCTCTGCTGTAATAATATCTAATACATCTTTTTCAATTTGTCCATCATCATTTGTAAGATATTTTTCTGCTATTTCATTTCTTCTTTTTTCTACATTTATATAATTTAGTGCTTTGCTTCTTGCAACAAGATATATATAGTATTTAAATGAACTATTTTCTCTCATTTGGTGTTGTATAACATATATAAAAGTTTCTTGAGCTATGTCCTCTGCTTTTTGATAGTCTTTTACTATGTTATAAATAAAATATTCTATTTTATTTTTGTATTTGTTATAAAGAATTTCAAATGCTTCTTTTTCTCCATTCAAATAATCATTGTACAATTTTTTATCTAAATCTTTCTCCATTTTTTACCTGCTTTCAT
>CAKPJK010000047.1 GCA_934162615.1 uncultured Clostridia bacterium | reverse complement strand
ATATGAAAAAGAATATGGAAAAGATCAATTAGAATTACCTAAATTGGTAAATGAAGAATATCAAGGAAAGAGAATTTATATTGTAGACGATATATATGCAACAGGAAATACAATGAAAGCTATAAAAGAGACAATAGAGGAACTTGGAGGAATAGTTGCAGGTGAAGGGGTAATAATGAATATAGTAGAATTAAATAATGATAAAAATATATTTTCTTTAATAGATATTAATGAAGAATAAAAATTATAAAGGAGATAAAATTATGATAGATATAGAAAATCTAAAGAGATTAGCAAATGAAAATAGGAAAAGGATAGTTAGAATGATACATGATGCGAAAGCAGGGCATCCGGGAGGATCATTATCTGTTATAGATATGTTAACAGCTATATATGAAATGGATGTAGATTTTAATTCAGAAAATCGCAGTAAAGTAGTTTTATCAAAAGGGCATACTGTACCAGCACAATATGCTGAATTATGCTCAAAAGGAATAATTCCTGAAGATGAATTAAGTACATTTAGAAAAGTCAATTCAAGATTGCAAGGTCATCCATATACAGGAACAATACCTGAAGTTGATGCGACAACAGGTTTGCTAGGACAAGGACTTTCAATTGCAGTTGGAATGGCTATAGCCAAAAAAAATAATAATGATAATCATCATGTATATGCTATACTTGGAGACGGAGAAATACAAGAGGGTCAAATATGGGAATCTTTATTGCAAGCAGCCCATTACAAATTAGACAATTTAATCGTTGTGATAGATTACAATAAATTATCTTCATTTGATAATGTAAATGAATCAATGAATTTAGAACCATTGTCAGATAAAATTAAAGCATTTAATTTCTATGTAATAGAAATTGATGGAAACGATATGGAACAAGTAGTAAATGCTTTAAATGAGGCATTTATTATAAAAGATAAACCAGTTGCAATAATTTCAAATACTGTAAAAGGAAAAGGGGTATCATTTATGGAAAATAATCCCAAATGGCATAGTGGTGCAATCTCTGATGAAGAATATGAAATAGCAATGAAAGACTTAGAAAGAACAGAGGAGGAGTAGAAATGGATTATAAAGAAGTGTGTTTAAGAGATAAAATAGGTGAATTTTTGTGTGAGTTTGCTGAAAATGATAGTAGGATTTATGTTCTTGATAGTGACTTAGCAAAATCAACTAAAACATTAATTTTTAAAGAAAAGTTCCCAAAGAGATTTATAGAAGCGGGTATAGCAGAAGCAAGTGCAGTATCAATTGCAGAAGGACTTGCTTCTGAAGGACAAATACCATTCTATGTGAATTTTGCAACATTTGTAACTGGAACTGCATGGACACAAGTACGTCAATCAGCATATGCAAATTCAAATGTAAAATTAATAGGCACATATGTTGGAATGGATAATGGACCTGATGGGGCTTCACATCATGCAAATGAAGATATAGCACTTATGAGAATGATTCCAAATGTTAAGATTTTAGTTCCTTCAAATGTTAAAGAATTAAAACAATCAATAAAAATTGCGATAGAATATGATGGTCCAGTATATATTAGGGCAACAAGAGATGTTGTACCAGACATAGACTTAGAGCAAAATGCAGAAATAGGCAAATCTATTGTCGTAGAAGATAATGGAGATGATTTTGCATTAATATATGAAGGAACAACAGCAGGATTAGCATATAAATCTTTTGAAATTTTAAAAGAAAAAGGATATAATGGAAAGCTTATAAATATATTTTCGGTAAAGCCAATAGATGTAGATTTAATAAATAATTTGGCATCAAAGGTTAAAGGCATAGTTACTTTAGAAAACCACTCAGTTATTGGTGGACTTGGTGGAGCAATTGCTGAAATAATTGCTCAAAAAAATATACATGCACCAATTAAGTACATAGGAGTTGAAGATGTATTTACAGAGTCAGGAAAGGCTGTAGATGTTAAAGCAAAATATGGATTAAATGTGGATAATATAATAAGAAAAGTAGAGGAAATTTTAAAATAAAATAAAAAGCGGAAATTTAAAAATAAAATAAAAAGCGGAAATTTAAAAATATAGGGTAATTAAATTTTCGCTTTTATTTTTTTATTTATAAAAATCTCTGTCTTGAAATCTTATATAATATGGCTTGATATCAGGTAATAAATCTTTAAAATAAACCATACTACCATCAACCTGTTGAACTTTTAAATTTGGATAAGTTTTTATCATTATTTTATCGCTAAAAATAGTGTTAGATAATTTTTTTCTAAAAGTACTTTCATTTATTTTTTTATTAATCTCAACAATCATAGTTTTATTTTTCACATCTAAATCATTATTTGCAATCATTCTAATAGTGAATAAATCAATAGCAAAAGCAGAAATAATGCAGTCAAAAATGATAAATATAGTGATTATATATATTATTGTTTTTGTTACTTTAATATTTATCTTTTTTAATAGATAAGCTAAAAAACGTCTAATATGAGGATGTATAACTTTCATTAAGAATATTGCTAAGATTCCCCAAAAAATAGAGTAATAGAAACATATTCTACCATTTATATTAAGTGGCATATTTGAATAGTCCCACCATTTTACATGTAAAATCAATTCTCCAATTAGACTAATTAAATATTCTGTTACAGAACCAATTAGAAAACCTCCTACAAATAGAGTCATTCTATTTTTCATAAAGTATCTTAAAAATATTATCATTATAACTGCACCAATTCCGTAAATACTACAAAATGGTCCATAAAGAAAGCTCTGTCTGCTTTCTAAAACTCCATATCTTACTAGTGCAAATATTGTTTCTATTATATATCCAGCAACACTATAAATTATAAAGTATGCTAATACTTCCCATAATCTTATTTTTAGTGGTGCTATAAATTGAAATGTTTTTTTCGATTTTTTTTCCATATATTATTCCTCTTCTATTTTATAAGAATATTTTACATTATTTTTTATAAAATGGCAAATGTTTTTTTATTTAAAAAAAGTTTTATTAGTTAAATCTAAATTCACACCTAATATCTAAATAACATAAAATATAGCAAAAAGAAAAAAGAGGTGAGAAAATGTCAAAATTTATAATACAAGGAGGAAAAAAATTAGAAGGAGAAGTAAAAATATCAGGTTCAAAAAATGCAGCTTTACCAATAATTGCTGCAACAATATTAATACATGGAAAAACAACACTATATAATGTACCAAATATCCAAGATGTTCAGACAATGTTCGAAATTATAAAAGACATAGGTGGAAAAGTGACTAGAAAAAATAATAAAGTAATTGTAGATACAACTAAAATACATATATATGAAATACCAGAAGAATTAATGAGAAAAATGAGATCTTCAGTAATACTTGCAGGAGCAATAATAGGAAAGTATCATAAAGCTAATTTCTCATATCCAGGAGGCTGTGAAATTGGAGCAAGACCAATAGACTTACATTTGAAAGGTTTCGAAAAATTGGGAATATCTATAAAAGAAGAATATGGAGAAATAATATGTAATGCAGAAAAAATAGAGGGAACACAAATACATTTAGATTTTCCGAGTGTAGGAGCAACAGAAAATATTATACTAGCAGCATGTTTGGCAGAAGGAACAACAGTATTAACAAATGCAGCAAAGGAACCAGAAATAGAAGATATGGTAAAATTTTTAAATAAAGCAGGAGCAAAAATAAATGGAGCAGGTACAGATAGAATAGAAATTTCTGGAGTAAAAAAATTATCAGAAATAAGTTATAATATAATGCCAGATAGGATAGAGGCAGGAACATATTTAGTAGCAGGAGCAATAACAGGAGGAGATATAAAAATAACAAATGCAAATCCTGAACATATAGAGCCAGTATTAAATAAGTTAGAAGAGGCAAATTGTACAATAGAAATTGGAAAAAATTATGTGCATATAAAAGCACCTAAAAGATTAAAGGCAGTAGATATAAAAACAATGCCATATCCAGGATTTCCAACAGATATGCAATCAATATCTGGAGCATTACTATCAACTGCTAAAGGAACATCTATAATAACTGAAAATATTTTTGAAAATAGATATAAATATGTGCAGGAATTAAATAGAATGGGAGCTAAAATAAAAGTTGAAAGTAGGACTGCTGTAATAAAAGGAACCAAGAGAATTCAAGGAGCAAATGTAGTTGCATCTGATTTAAGGGGAGGAGCAGCACTTATCATAGAAGCTCTTGCAGCTAAAGGCATCACACAAGTTGATAATGTTCATTATATATTAAGAGGATATGAAAAGATAGAGGAAAAACTGCGAATATTAGGAGCAAAAATTATTTTTGAAAAATAAAAAATTAGGGCCAATTGTCCTAATTTTTTTGTGAAAAATTTGAAAAAACTATAGAAAAAAATATATAAAGTGTGTTAAAATAAAAAAGGCAAAAATTATCCACAAAAAATACAATAAATACAAAGGAAGTGATAATAAATGTCTACTCAAAAAAGCAAAACTAAAAGTAAAATACAAAATAGACCAATAAATAAAATTAATAAACAGAGAGAGATGGAACAGAGAAAAAGAAAAAAAAGAAAAACAGCATTAGTGGTAATATTAATTGTAATAATATTTGGAGGATTAGTAACATATTTATCAATATCGCCAACTTTTAAAATACAAAAAATTTCTGTAAAAGGAAACGAACAACTATCAAAAGAAAAGGTGCAAGATCTTGCAGGAATAAAAAATGGTGACAATATATTTTGTAAAATAGAAAAAGTATTAGAAGTTAAATTAAAACAAAATGGATGTATAGAAAATGCAAAAGTTAGAAAATATTATCCAAATACAATAGAGATTGAAATAACAGAAAGAAAAAAAGAATTTCAAATAAAAACAGAAACAGAGAAGTATATATATATAGATGAACAAGGATATATTTTGGACAATTCTACAGAAAAACTTGAAATTCCAACAATAATAGGAATGGATGTTACAGAAATAGAAGCTGTAGATATGAAAAGATTAAATGAAAAAGATTTAGAAAAAATGGAAAATATATTGCAAATACGTGAAGAATGCAAAAAAATTGATATAGCAGATAAAATAACTCAAATACAGGTAGGAGATGAATATATATTAAATTTGGAAGATGAAGGAATAATAATAAACTTAGGAGATGCATCTGATTTAAAAAATAGGATGTATTATGTGAGTGCTATAATGAAACAAGAAACAGGAAATAAAGGAACTATATATGTAAATGGAAATTTGAATGAAGGCTTTTTGCCATATTTTAGTGCTAGCTAATATAAAATAAAATTATCAAATTTAAATTGATTAAAAAACTGTAAGAAAGGAATGAAACTATATATGAACAAAAAGATGATTAGTGTTGTAATTGGTCTTATGTGTGTGTTATTAGCATATGGAATTGCAGTGCAAATAAAAACAATAAGTGGAACAGGATCAGTAATAAGTACAAATTCAAAAGAAAATGAACTAAGAGATGCAGTATTAAAAGCAAAAGAAAAATATGATAATTTGTATTCTGATTTAGATAATGCAGAAAATAAATTAGAGACAGAAAGAACTAATGCTACACAAAATAATACGGAATTAACAGAACTAGAAACAAAAATAAAAGATGAAAATAAGATACTAGGATTGACGGAAGCAACAGGAAATGGATTAATAATAACTATAAATGACAATCAGGATATTTCATTAAATAACTGGTTTGCAGATCCTAATTTATTACTAGTTCATGATACTGATCTAATAAGAGTTGTAAATGAATTAAAAAATGCTGGGGCAGAAGCTATATCTATAAATGAACAAAGATTGGTAACAACATCTGCAATTGAATGTGATGGAAATATTATAAAAGTAAATGGAGAAAAAATAGGAGCACCATTCACAATAAAAGCAATAGGATTACCTGAGGTATTAATAAATGTAGATAGAGTTGGGGGATATTTAGACTATTTAAAAGATTCACCACGATATTTAAAAGTTTCAGTGGAAAAAATGACTGATAAAAAAACAATAACAATACCTAAATATACAGGAGTAATGAAATTTCAATATGCTATAAGTAAATAGTAAATTCGAAGTAATAGCTTTGAAAGGAATGTGAAAAAATGAAAATAAAAGTAAGCAAAGAAAAGCTAGTAATGTCGATTACAATAGGAATTGCATGTTTTGCATTAATGCTTGTAATGTTTATGCAATTTAAAGTAGTTAAACAAACGGATATAACCGCAATTGAAACAATGAGAGAATCTGAACTTAGATTAGAATTATCAAATTGGAATGAAAAATATGATGAATTAAATGAAAAATATCAAGAAGTTACTACAAAAATACAAGAATATAAAAATGAAAAGGAATCAGATGCTCAAACAGCTCAATTATTAGAACAAGAATTAGAACAATTGAATGAATCTCTTGGAAAAACTGATGTTGAAGGAGAGGGAATAGTAATACAAATAATAGATAAAGGTGGAACTCAACTTTCTGATGATGTGCAAGTAGAAAGTGTATCATCAACAGACCTTTTAACAATAATTAACGAACTATTTTCAGCTGGAGCAGAAGCAGTATCATTAAATGGACACAGAATTACAGCAATGTCAGCAATTTACGAAATAGGAACAGAATTCTTGAAAGTAAATGGAGATAAGATTTCATCACCTTATATTATAAATGCAATAGGAAATTCAGACTATTTAAAAAGTGCTGTATCAGGAAAAGGCGGAGGAGTCGATGATTTAAAAGAATTAGGACATGAGACAAGTGTTGATACGAGTAAAAAAGTTAAAATAGACAAATATGAAAAAGATATAAGTACAAAATACATAAATTAGGGGGAATTAAAATGATTGTTATAGCAATAGTTATTGGATGTATAATTGGAGCATTAATAGGAATAAATGCACCTGTAATACCATATACATATTCAACATTCCTTGCGATTGCAGTAGTGGCAGCATTAGATTCAGTTTTTGGAGGAATCACATCAGTATTAAAGAGAAATTTTGATTTAACAATTTTTATATCAGGATTTTTCTGCAATAGTATACTTTCAATTGCATTAACATATTTAGGACAAAAATTAAATCTAGATATATACTTAGCTGCACTAGTAGTTTTTGTTGGAAGAATGTTCACAAATTTAACAATAATAAGAAGATATTACATAGAGAAATGGACAACAAAAAGACAAGAACAAAGAAAGAACGTGGCACAGTAGGGATACAGAAAAATACATTACAAAAGTATTACAAAATGTTTCGAGAATGTTACAAAAATATTTCAAAAATATTTCAAATATTATTGACAATTTTGTCAAAATGTAATATATATAACACTAAAGAAAACACATAAATAAATGGAGGAATTATCTTGGCAATAGGTGATATCATAGTTGGTATTGATATAGGTACATCTAAAGTTTGCACTGTTGTTGGAGAAGTAAACAATTTCGGACAAATAGAGACAATATGTAGCACAGCTGAAAAATGCAATGGCCTAAAAAAAGGAAAAATAATTAGTGAAGAAGAAATTAGTTTAAGTATTGCAAAAACAATAAAAGATGCTGAAGAAGAAGCAGATTTTAAAATTAATTCAGCATATGTAACAATTCCAGGAAAATATGTAACAATAGTTCAAAATAGTGTTG
>CAKPJK010000046.1 GCA_934162615.1 uncultured Clostridia bacterium | reverse complement strand
TATTCCAAACAAAACCAGAAGCAGAACTTGGAAAATATAAAGGTATAGAAATACCAAAAATAGAGTATACTGTATCAGATGCAGATATTGAACATGAATTAGGACATATGCAAGAACACAATTCAAGATTAATATCAATAGAAGATAGACCAGTAGAAAAAGGTGACATAGCAGTAATCGACTTCGAAGGTTTCGTTGATGGAAAAGCATTTGAAGGTGGAAAAGCAGAAGGACATGAATTAGAAATAGGAAGCAACACATTTATCCCTGGATTTGAAGATCAAATAATTGGAATGAAAATTGATGAAGAAAGAGATATAAATGTTAAATTCCCAGAAGAATATTTCTCAAAAGACTTAGCAGGAAAAGATGCAACATTTAAAGTAAAAGTTCATGAAATCAAAAAGAAAGAATTACCAGAATTAGATGATGAATTCGCAAAAGATGTTAGTGAATTTGATACATTAGAAGAATTAAAGAAAAGCATCAAAGACAGATTAGAAAAAGACAATGAACAAAAACAAAAATATGAAACAGAAGATGCTGTTATAAAAGCAGTATGTGAAAATGTAAAAGTTGAAATTCCATCAGGAATGATAGAAACAGAAACAGAAGATATGTTAAGAAACATTGAAACAAGACTTTCTTATCAAGGATTAAAACTTGAACAATATCTTCAAATGATGGGTAAAACAGCTGAAGAAGTTAAAAAAGAATATGAACCTCAAGCAATAGAAGCTATAAAATCAAGATTAATGTTAGAAGCAGTTATAAAAGCAGAAAAAATTGAAGCAACAGAAGACGAAATAGTAGAAAAAATGAAAGAAATGGCTAAAAACTATGGAAAATCAGATGATAAAGAATTTATGGAAAACGAAAACGTTAGAAAATACATAAAGAGTGGATTAGAATCTGAAAAAGCATTAGAATTTTTAGTTAAAAATGCAAAAATGAAAAAATAAATAAGGAAAGGTTGGGGTGAAAAAAGCAAATATTTTCATGCCAACTTTTTGCTTGTCAAAAGGTCGAGCCTTTTTGACAAATTTTAAAGGAGGAAAAAATATGTTTGAAAAAGATAGTTTAGTACCTTATGTAGTTGAACAAACAAGTAAAGGAGAAAGATCATACGATATATTCTCAAGATTATTAAAAGACAGAATTATATTTTTAGGAGAAGATGTAAATCCTACATCTGCAAGTTTAGTAATAGCACAATTATTATTCTTAGAATCAGAAGACCCAGATAAAGAAATATTCCTATATATAAACTCACCAGGAGGATCAATAACAGATGGAATGGGAATTGTTGACACAATGAACTATATCAAATGCCCAGTAACAACAATATGCGTAGGGCTAGCAGCAAGCTTTGGAGCAGTTCTTTTAGCAAATGGAGAAAAAGGAAAAAGATTTGCAACACCAAACTCTGAAATATTAATACATCAACCATTAATAGGTGGCCAAGGTGGAGGAATTTCAGGTCAAGCAACTGAAATAAAAATCCATGCAGACCATATGATAAGAACTAGAGAAAAACTAAATAAATTATTAAGCGAAAAAACAGGTCAACCAATTGAACAAATTGAAAAAGATACAGAAAGAGACCACTATATGTCAGCTCAAGAAGCACTAGAATATGGCTTAATTGATGGTATTATGGATAAAAGAATGTAATAAATGACATTGCCATTTACAATATTAAATGGCAATAATATTTTTAATTAATAAAAATGGAGGAAAATTATGGCTAGAAATGATGTACCAAAAAATGTAAGATGTTCATTTTGTGGCAAATCACAAGATAGTGTTAAAAAAATAGTTGCAGGACCAGGTGTATATATTTGTGACGAATGTGTAGACTTATGTACAAGCATAATAGAAGCAGAATGCTACGAAAATGAAGAAGTTGGATATACACTAAACGAACTGGATAAAATACCAAGTCCAAAAGAAATAAAGAAAATTTTAGATGACTATGTAATTGGTCAAGAAGAAGCAAAGAAAACTTTATCAGTAGCAGTTTATAATCATTATAAAAGAATAGCTCACGAAGAAAGTGAGAAAAAAGATGATGTAGAAATACAAAAAAGTAATATCTTACTTTTAGGACCAACAGGATGTGGAAAAACATTACTTGCTAGAACACTTGCAAAAATATTAAATGTACCATTTGCAATAGCTGATGCAACAACACTTACAGAAGCAGGATATGTTGGAGAAGATGTTGAAAATATCTTATTAAAACTTATTCAAGCAGCAGATGGAGATATTCAAAAAGCAGAAAAAGGTATAGTTTATATAGACGAAATTGATAAAATAACAAGAAAATCAGAAAATTTATCAATTACAAGAGATGTTAGTGGTGAAGGTGTACAACAAGCATTATTAAAAATTGTTGAAGGTACAATCGCATCAGTACCACCTCAAGGAGGAAGGAAACATCCAAATCAAGAAATGATACAAATAAATACAGAAAATATCTTGTTTATTTGTGGAGGTGCTTTTGAAGGACTAGAAAATATCATTAAAGATAGAACAGGTAAAAAGAGTATAGGATTTGGAACAAAAATTGAAAGTGCAAAAGAAATCAATAAATATGAAGTGTTCCAAGAAATGTTGCCAGAAGATTTATTGAAATATGGTTTAATTCCAGAATTTATAGGAAGATTACCAATTATTGCAACACTTAAAGACTTAGACAAAAATGCTTTAATAAAAATAGCAACAGAACCAAAAAATGCACTAGTAAAACAATATCAAAAATTATTAGAAATGGATGATGTTGAGTTAGAATTTAGTCAAGACGCTTTAGAAGCAATTGTTGACAAAGCAATTGAAAGAAAAACTGGAGCAAGAGGACTTCGTTCAATTATTGAAGAAATAATGAGAGATATCATGTTTGATGTTCCATCAACACCAGATATAGCAAAATGTATAATAACAAAAGAAACAGTATTAGATAAAAAACCACCTGAACTTATTATAAGAGAAAAAACAGAAGAACCACAAAAAAATAAAAAGAACAGACATGTTCCTCAAAGTAGTAAGGAAACAGCGTAAAACGTTAAAATAAACGATAAACGGAGGGATTAATTATGGAATATTCAAAAATGACAGATGCAAAATGGCAAAAAAAATGGAAAGAAAAAGAAGTATACAAATATGATGTGAATAGTAAAAAAGACAAATTATATACACTAGAAATGTTTTCATATCCTTCAGGAGCAAAATTACATCTAGGTCACTGGTTTAATTATGCTCCTGCAGACTCATTTGCAAGATTAAAAAAGATGCAAGGATATAATGTATTTCATCCAATGGGATTTGATGCATTTGGACTTCCAGCAGAAAACTATGCAATAAAAACAGGAATTCATCCAGAAGATTCAACTAAGAAAAATATAGAAACAATGAAAAAACAACTAGAAGAAATGGGCGGAAGCTACGACTGGGATTACACTGTGGAAACATGTATGCCAAATTACTACAAATGGACACAATGGCTATTTATTCAATTATATAAAGCAGGATTAGCATATAAAAAAGAAGCACCTGTTAACTGGTGTGATAGCTGTAAAACAGTTTTAGCAAATGAACAAGTTATAGGCGGAAAATGCGAAAGATGTGGTTCAGAAGTAAAAAGAAAGAAACTATCCCAATGGTTTTTCAAAATAACTAATTATGCTGAAGAATTATTACAAGACCTAAACAAATTAGACTGGCCAGAATCAACAAAAAAAGTTCAAATAAATTGGATAGGAAAATCAGAAGGTAGCGAAATAAAATTTAAATGTGAGAATAGTTCTAAAGAAATTACAGTATTTACAACAAGAGCAGACACATTAAACGGAGTTACATATGTAGTAATTGCGCCTGAAAGTGATTTAGTACAAGAAATAACAACAGACGACTATAAAGAAAATGTTGAGAACTATATAAAAGAAACTGCAAAATTAAGTGAAATAGAAAGAATGTCTACAGAAAAAGAAAAAACAGGAGTATTTACTGGGGCATATGCTATAAACCCAATAAATGGAGAAAAAGTTCCAATCTGGATAGCAGACTATGTATTAGAAGATTATGGAACAGGAGCTGTTATGGCTGTACCAGCACATGATACAAGAGATTTTGCATTTGCAACAAAATATAACTTACCTATAAAACAAGTAGTAAAAAGCAAAGATGAAGAAAAAGTTGAATTACCATATACAGAATATGGAATTTTAACAAATAGCGGAAAATATGATGGATTAACATCAAAAGAAGCAAAAAATAAAATAACAGAAGACCTAAGCAAAGAAGAAAAAGGAAACAAAACAACAAATTACAGATTAAAGGACTGGTTAATATCTAGACAAAGATATTGGGGAGCACCAATTCCAATTATATATTGTGATAAATGTGGAGTTGTACCTGTACCCGAAGAGGACTTACCAGTACTATTACCACACAATGTAGAATTTAAACCAGATGGAGAATCACCACTTAAAAAGTCAGCAGAATTTATGAATTGCACTTGTCCAAAATGTGGCGGAAAAGCAACAAGAGAAGCAGACACACTAGATACATTTGTATGCTCATCTTGGTATTATTTAAGATATCCTGATGCAAAAAATGATAAAGAAGCATTTAGAAAAGAGATTGTAGACAAAATGTTACCTGTTGACGTATATGTTGGAGGAAAAGAACATGCTGCAATGCATTTAATATATGCTAGATTTATGACAAAAGCATTGCGTGATTTAGGATATTTAGACTTTGATGAACCATTCAAAAAACTAATACATCAAGGTATGATTTTAGGACCAGATGGAAATAAAATGAGTAAGAGCAAAGGAAATACAGTTTCACCAGAAGAATATATAGAGAAATATGGCGCAGACGTATTTAGAATGTATATAATGTTTGGATTTGACTATAGACAAGGCGGACCATGGGATGAAAAAGGAATTGAGTCAATGGTTAAATACTTCTCAAGAGTAGAAAGACTTATAGAAAAATATAATGAAATCAAAAATATTGATTCAAACAAAGAAGTAGGAAACAAAGAAAAAGAATTACTAAGATATAAAAACCAAACAATAAAAACCATGGAAAATGACATTAATGATTTTAGATTTAATACTGCAATAGCAAGAAATATGGAATTATTTAATAAGATAAGTGATTACATTAGACAAGAAAATATAAATATTGAAGTATTAACAAATGTAGTAGAAATTTTTGTAACATTACTTGCACCTTTAGCACCACACTTTGCAGAAGAATTATGGCAAAAATTAGGTCATACAGATTTTGTATATAATGAAAAATGGCCAGAAATAGTTGAGGCTGAAATGAATGGAGGAACAAAAGATATTCCAGTTCAAGTAAACGGAAAACTAAAATTATGTGTAACTGTTAATGCAGAAGAATCACCAGAAGAAATACTTGAAAAAATAAAAGCTGACAAAAAAGTTATAGAAATATTAGAAAATAATGATGTTATAAAAGAAATATATGTACCAGGAAAAATATACAACATAGTAGTTAAAAATAAATAAAAAAGGGATTAGGAGACGAAGTAAAACCAAAAAATCAAACTTTTTTTGGCATAAGCTTTTGTCTCCAATCTTTTTTTGTCTTAATGATAATAATTTTTATGTAATCGCCCCTAAAATTAAAATTCCTAAATTATTATTATATATTTCCTCAAATTGTTCAATAGGCAAAGGATTTTTTCCAATACCTGCTTCAATTGTAAAACCAGGCTTATTATAATCTTGAATAAACCAATCCTTAAAACCGGCAAAACTAGAATTATAAGGAACATCAGTTAACAAATAGCCACTTGATTCAGCAAATTTTGTTCCAATCTCATATCCACGTGGTGGATAAATATTTTGAAAATTCCAATATATTTCTTGCCCCTGAGTATGGAAGGAAATTGTTAATTCAAAATTATGAGAGAGTGTAAAGTTATAAATAGCAATAGATTCAGGCTCTGTTAAAGGACCGAAAACCCACAAAATCCCTTGGAGCAGGCTCAACAAATCCTTGAGAATATTTAATTTCTTTTGCATTCTTCCAGCCAGCAGGAAACTGCAAATTCAAATCAGTCCCGAAGTATATTTGCTTTCCATCCGATCTGGAAAAGGAATTTTAGGAAAATTTTTACTGATTTTTTTAGCCGTTAAAAAAGAATTAGAACATCTAGAAATATTACCTGTAACCAAATCAACACCATCAGGATTAATCATAGGCATAATATAAATAGAAACATCATCAAATAATTTGCGTATAGAATAGCCGTAAAGCGTAGAATTGCCATTGTATGCTGAACAATAATCCTCAATGAATTTCATCAATAAAACACTTGTAATCCATTCATTTGCATGGATAGCACCAGAATAGAAAACCTCTTTAGGACCGTTTCCGAAGCTTAACAACATAAAGATTTTTTGAAAGAATGCTTTTGCCAACTATTTGGATTGATAAAAACGGATAAAAACTTTTTAAAATTGACAGGTTTTGCACCATTAATGAATAATTATACTTAACATTTGTCGGAATAATAGACATATTTATCACCTAAAAATATTATATGATTATTATTAAAAGATGTTGCGTAAAGTTGGTAAATATAGTATAATAGTAAAGTAATATGGGGATGTAAAGGTTTCGACATATTACCAGAAAAATAGAAAGCAAGTAGTGGATTCTCGTTGGCCACTTAAAAAAACGGGAAACTAAAAATAAACGCTAACAACGAAGAATTAGCATACGCTGCCTAATTGCGGCGTCATCCAAACTAAATAGCCTACTGATTTAGTAAGGGTGTCATAACTAAAGTAGGAAACAAAACCATTTTTGTTTTAGAAATGGTGGGTAATTTATAAAACTATATTTTTGATTAGCGTGTTTATCCGCGAATTAAAAACGAATATAAAAGATAAAATAAACTTGTAGAAATTTATTTGGAAAGTATTATGGACAGGAGTTCGACTCTCCTCATCTCCACCAAAAAATTATAAAAAAGCCTTGACAAGCCAGGAAATTAATGGTAAAATTAATAACTGTAATCCGCTTAGTCAAGGTTCATAAAGACTAATCAAATTTAGTTACCTTAAATTTCTCATAGAATTGAAAATATTTTATGATGAGTAGAGCAAAGGATTAGCGAGTATACAAATAAGGGAGGTGCATTTTAAATGTACGCAGTAATTGAAAGTTGTGGAAAACAATACAAAGTAGCAGAAGGAGATGTAGTATTCTTCGAAAAATTAGACGCTGAAGAAGGAAAAAAAGTTACTTTTGATAAAGTAATATTAGTTTCTGACGAAGGTAAAGTAGAAGTTGGAAATCCTTATGTTAAAGGTATGAAAGTTGAAGGAAAAGTTGTTTCACACGGTAAAGGTAAAAAAATCATTGTTTTCAAAATGAAAGCTAAAAAGAACTACAGAAGAAAACAAGGACATAGACAACCATATACAAAAGTTGAAATAACATCAATCAAATCAACAGCAAGAAAAACAGCAGCAAAAGCTGAAGAAAAAGTAGAAGCATAGTTCTACATATTAATTAAAAAGATTTTAATTAAGAGAAACATATAAAACTAATAGCAATTTATAAAAACATTTATAAAAAGCTAGGCGAAAGGAGTGAGATAAATGGCTCATAAAAAAGGTCAAGGTAGTTCACACAACGGACGTGAGAGTGAATCTAAACGTCTTGGAGTAAAAAGAGCAGACGGACAATTCGTATTAGCTGGAAATATCTTAGTTAGACAAAGAGGAACAAGAGTATATCCAGGAGTTAACGTTAAAAAAGGTAGTGACGATACACTATATGCAGTAGTAGACGGAACAGTAAAATTTGAAAGAAAAGGTAGAGACAAAAAACAAGTTAGTGTTTACCCAGTAGAAGCATAGTTTAAAAATTTGGTTACAAAAGTAACCAAATTTTTTTTACTTTTAATGAAAAAAAGCAACCTTAAAAAAATTAAAAAATTATCCAAAAACCATTTACATTTATAAAAAATTTGTATAAAATATAACTAATTGAGAAAAATGTCAAAAACAAAAGAAAATTAGTACGAAGCGACCCAAGATTTG
>CAKPJK010000045.1 GCA_934162615.1 uncultured Clostridia bacterium | reverse complement strand
ATTTCTATGCTTGTTAGCTTTTCGCATCCAGAAAAGGCTGCATTTCCTATATTGGTAACACTATTTGGGATTTCTATAGTTGTTAGCTGCGTGCAATTATTAAATGCATGTTCTTCAATACTTGTTGTACCATTCTCAATTATAACTTTCCTTACTCTTTCTTTTGTTATGTTTACTTTCCAACTATCTGTTATCTTGCCATTTCCCGAAAAAGTCAATGTTTCAGTTTCACTATCATAATTCCAATTAATACCTTCACTACTACCATTAATTGTTTCTGCATTTACATTTAATGTTAAAATGCTACATTGTAGTAATATAAAGATTATTACTACTCCAATTACTAATATTTTTTTACCCTTCATTTTCTTTTGTTCCTTTCTTTTTTATTTTTCTTCTTTAGGTTAATGTTATATAAATGTTATTCTAATCATATTGTACCAAATTTCTATCGAAAGGTCAATTATGAATTAAAACCACTAGAAAAAGCATATAATATGTGTTAAAATGGTAGTCGCTAAACAAAACAAGATAACACATTCATATGCTTTTAATAAATAATAACATATTTTGCAAAAAATTTAAAGTGTTTTATGAAATTTTTTTGTTTTAGTTTAGCAGAAAGAGGTATTTTTATGGGTTTTAAAAAGAAACCAATTCATTTGCCAGAAGAAAAAAGGCAACAAATTCAAAAAGTTATTAACACTTTAAAGATTGGAGGGAGAAGCGATGCCACAATAAAAAATTATGTTAGTGCAATTAATAGATTCTTAAAAAATTTTGAAAACGAAGATATTTCAACATTTGATGAAGATAAAATAATGGAATATATAAAACACCATTTTATTGATAAACATAAATGCGTAGAAACATACAATTTAAATATATGTGCAATTAAGTACTTTTATATTGTAAATTTCAAAAAAGAATTTAATGATACATTATTGCCACGAGCCAAACGAACAAAAAAATTACCAACAACACTTGATAAAAAAACTTTTATCAAAATATTTAACGAAGAAAGAAATATGAAACACAAATGTTGGTTATTGCTTGCATATTGTTCAGGATTAAGAGAAGAAGAAATTGCAAGAGTACGAATAAAAGATATTAATTCAAGTGAACACGAATTAAAAGTTTTAGGAAAAGGAAAAAAAGAAAGAATCACTATTTTACCAGATATAACAATAAAATATATGAGAATATATTATATTCAGCAATATTATCCAAAATATCATAAAAGAATAAATAAATCAGGATATTTATTTGAAGGGATAAAAGGAGCAGAACATATACATAAAAGAACAATAGGTAATTACTTTATGGAAATAAAGAAAAAATACAAATTAGATGACAGAATTTGTTTTCACACTTTGAGGCACAGTTTTGCCACAAATTTTATCAAAGCAGGAGGAGATCCATTTGTTTTAAAAACAATGATGGGACATACAGCTTTAAGTACAACAGACATCTATATTCACTTAGGAAGGGATTTTAATAATCTAAAAGGTGTGAATTATGATGGAATATAGTATACAAGAAATTTTTAGAGAATATGGTCCAGAATATATAAAAACACATAAACTTTCAAAAGAACAATGGAAAGTTTATAATGCAATTATTAAATGCAAAACACGGTAAGCTTGGAATACATACAATTACTTGTAAAAAATGTGGAGAGACACATAGTGCATTAAACAGTTGCATAAACAGACACTGCCCAAATTGTCAAAATTATGCAAGAGAAAAATGGATTGAAAAAGAAAGTTCATATATGTTGGAATGTCCGTATTTTCATATTGTTACAACAATTCCAGCAGAGTTAAATGAAATAGTTTTATATAATCAAAAAACATGTTATAACATATTGTTTAAAGCAACATCTGAATCAATATTACAACTTACAAAAGATACCAAATGGCTAGGAGCAAAAGTTGGTATTACATCAGTTTTACACACTTGGGGACAAACATTAGGGTTCCATCCCCACATCCACTCAATAGTTACAGGAGGAGGAATTTCAAACAATAAGTGGATTGAAGGAAAAAAAAGAATATTTATTTAAAGTTCAAGTTTTATCGTCTCTATTTAGAGGTAAATTTCTAGCAATGTTAAAAGAGTCTAAATTAAAATTCCCAAAAGATAAAGAATATTTAAAAAACGCCATAAATTTTAATAAATTTTTAGAACCACTATATAAAAGAACATGGATAACTTATATAGAGCCACCAAAAGGAAAAACAGAAAATGTTATTGAATATATTGGAATGTATTCATTTAGAGTAGCAATATCTAATGAAAGAATAAAAGATATTTCAAATGGTAAGGTTACATTTGAATATAAAGATTATAAAGATAATGAGAAAATAAAAATAATGACCATATCAGCAGAGGAGTTCATTAGAAGATTTCTAATGCATGTACTTCCAAGCCATTTTACAAAAATCAGACATTATGGATTATTGTCTAATCGTGGTAAAAGAGCAGTAATATCACTATGCAGAATTTTGATTGGAACAAGAGTGAATAGTGATTTTACAATTGATATAAAGAGAAAAGCAAAAGAGTTTGTATGCCCAGAATGTGGTAGTAATTCTTTTGAATATAGTTTTTCGTATGGAAGTCCGTATCGACTCTGCCATTAAATTTTAATATATTTTAAATAGCTCCATAAGGCTTATTTTATGGGGTAAGGGGCACTATGCTCAAAAATCATTTATTGGTTGAAAATTTGTGATGATATTTTCTAAATTTATAGTTTTGCAATAAAATTGGATGCAAAAATGAGAAAGATGTTTGAATACTTTCCCCTGCAGTCCTAAATTAGGTACAATAAAGTTATACCACTTTTTCGACAAAATAGAAAGAGCACTTTAAGCTACTATAGTTAACTGTTTTAGTTAACTATTTTTTTAGCAAAAAGTGCCATAACTTACTAAACATTCTACCATAAAAAATTATAATTTCAATATAAAAAAATAAGTCCAACTCAATTCAATTGACACTGTAGCCTATATTAGATACAATCAACAACCTGCATATTATAAAAAAATCTGCATAAAATATTTATAACATTTGTTGACAAATGTTCAAAAAAACTGTATAATTTAATTACAGATCACAAATGTAAGCGATGAAGCACCGACAAACGCAAATGGTGTGTTGGATTAGATTTCTAATCCCGTCGCTTACTTTTTTTATTTTAATATAGTTTTATTCCTGCACCATAAATATTCCCTCTATATTTTCTTATTGCCGGTTTTATTTTTTCAAAAAATCTTTCATCTTCATTTTCATATTTTCTATGTATAGCTCCTGCACAAAAGTCTGCTAACTGTACTCCTAAATAGTAATCTGAATCTACAAACACAATTGCCTCACAAAAATTAGGAAATTCCACAAAATGTGTTCCCATATTTTTAGCTCTTAAATATGCTGTCTGTAGCTCTTTATCTAATTTATTATTTGCACTATTCTTTCTACTATCTGCTATAATCATTGCTGGAATTTTAGTTTTTCTACCCTTTCTTCCAGTAATTTCCATACAACATCTTTCCATTAGCAAGTGTAATGCAACAGCATATAAATCATTATGATTGTTTATAAATGATTTTTCTTTATAACATTTCTCTTTATCCATAACAATTCCAAAAGTGGAATTTTTGTAATTACTTATAATACCTAACATCTCATTCTTCAGTTTAATATTTTGTTCATATGTTAATCCTACCTTTGAATATGTTGTATGCCACTTTATTTCATGATGTGGATCAAGCCCATATTTCATTTTTACATCTTTTACTTTTTTCTCTATTTCTATAATTTTATCTGCATCTATCATAAAGCCACCTATAGTAAAATATTTACTTGTGTTAGCTACTAATTGATTTTTTTCTATATCAAATCCACCTGGTTGTCCAGATTCATCTGTAAATATAATGTACATTGTAAATCCTCTTTTCTTTTTATTTTGACATATTTTAATCATGTAAAATCAAAAGGCTTTGATTTAGAAAGAGGTATGTTTATAGAAGATATCGAAAGAAAACATTACACCATTGAAGAATATAAGAAAATTACAAATTATGATAATACTAAAAAACTTTTAAATGAAATGAAATTAGAATTACCAGAAACTCCAGATATAACTGATATTGGTAAATTTACAATAAAGAGAGATGAAAAAATACTAGAAAAGATTATAAAACCTAAAGATGACTTAATTAAAGAACTGTATCACGAAAATCTTTCTTTAAATAAGGAATTATCAAAACAATCTAAAGTTGTTGATGAGGCTGTAAAATATCAAAAAGAAAGAGATAGAATTATGGCTGATAACAGAGCTTTGCATAGAGAAGTTGAAAATGTAAAGAAAGAATATAAAAAAAGGAATTTGATTTAAAATGGGATTCTCAAAATGAAATTAGTCATTTAGAAAATGAAAATAAGCGTTTAAATAAGATTATTGATAGATTTTACAAAACCATTGATAAATTTATAGAATGGATTTGTGATAAGTTTAATTTTGGAGATTCAAAAGAATTAGTTAAGAAATTTGAAAATGATACACATACCTTAATTGACCCAGTAAAATAAATGAATAAGGAAGAAAGAGAAAAAAAATTTGGATTATATAAATAAAAAAAAGAAACCTCTTGCGAGGGAAAGAAAATAATTTCTTTTTAAGCAGGTATTAACCTACATTGACAGTCAGCACTGCAGGATTTACAACGCCATCTCCTTCATAGCCATAATCCTTGTTGTGCCATTTGCGGAGTTCCTCCCCGTACTTCCAGCACTGGGCCAGAGCGTTGACTGCACATCCGTACATGAACCCGGTAATACCTTCAATGTCGCAGTCATGAGACGCTTTTTCAGCGATTTCGACGACAGTTTTGCCTTCAGCAATGAGTTTCTGCATATACTTCGCCCAGCGACGAGCATATTTCACGACACCATTGCCATAAGGATCTTTGGAGTTGACTTCCACCATCTGATTCCAGGACTTTTTGCCTTCTTCATCCTTGAATTCCATCTCGACTGTTTCGTCGATGTGAAGCACCTCAGCCTCAACAGCCTTTCTGCGAGCTTCTTCAGCTTTCTGCTGAGCAAGATATTCCTGACCTTCAGGAGTCTTGAGCCAAGCTTCTCTCTCGCGACGGTGCTTTTCTGCATTTGCTTCCCTACCGGCATTCCACTCCTTATAGATTCCGTCTGCATCGGCGTTTTCTTTGGTTACGATAAGAGTTACGTCATTGAACTTGAATTTGATACCAGTAAAGGTAGCATTCTCGTCGCAGTCGTATGCCCTCAGTACCTCAGTACCGAAATTGGAATCATCGTTGAAGCAGCCAGCAACAGCTTCTGCAAAGGTATTGATGTTGCAACCAGCAACGGGGTCAACCGTTACGATGCCGTCCTCAAAGCCCTCAACCCAAAGGTTGCGAATCGAATCGTTGCCTATCGTCCGGAAAATGCGGGAGATATTGTTATGCTCCCAGATGCCCTCGAAATAAACGCGTGTAGTCTTTGCCATAGTAGTATCCTCCTTAAATTTATTTTTGATTAATATGGCGTACTGACTTATAGAAAAGTCATCTACAATATATATTATACCACTATTTTACATAAAATGCAAATTTCTATTGTGTGTATTTTTTCGTTTGTGCCCATTTTTCAAAAATAGCAACAGAAAACTTTAACATAAAACAGAAAAAACGTATGAAAAAATACTTAAATTACTTAAAAATTTTTTCATACGTAAAAGCCTTTATTTTTAGGCAAAAAATGGGTGCAGTACACCCGTAGCAATTTTGACAACTTTTAAATTTAAGCTACTAAACTCCTAATATTTCCCTGCTTATTTATTATGTGACCTTTAGCCATTGTTAGCATAACTAGAAAGCTTAAATCCAACATCAACTCCATCTTTTCTTTTCCTCTTATAAAATGATCATTAAACATATAATCTCTATCTAATCTTCCATTTAGTCTTTCAACTTCTGTTCTCATTTTATATTTATTTTTAAATTTTTTACTATCTCTTGCTATTGGTACAAATATCCTATAATCTGTTGATAATGGTATTCTATATATTTTTCTTCCTGTGGATTGTCTTGTATATCTTAATGCATTATTTGCTTTATCATATCCCATATATTTCATTTTTTCATAGTTATCTATATCTACTATATAAAATACCTCTCCATCTTCATTATAAGCTATTGGCATATCATCTATCTCTTTGTATTTTTCATCCTTATCCCAAATATGTTTTATATCAAATACTGGATTAATGTTATATTCCTCTTTTAATTTCTTATTTCTTCTTCCGTTATCATATCCCGCATCTCCCATAAGATTTTCCATTTTTTCAAATTTATATCTTTCATCATCATTTGATGCCAATTCTTTTAGAAGATTATCTAATTCTGTCTGTTCCGAATTATTAGCTGGTGTTAATTTATACTTTATTGGTAATCCATATTTCGCATCGCATATTATATGTGCTCTAAAACCATAATGCCATTCTTTTTTTGTTGTTCCATCTTTCATATAATATGTTTTACAAGAATTTGTCGCATCATGTTCTGCTCTATTATCTACACATTTTTCTTTACTATAGTGATTGGCATATGTATCTAAAAATTTTCCATCTATTGCACAATCTTTACCGAAATCTTCTAAATTTTCATACATATATTTTATCAATTTTTCATTTATATTTTTTATTTCATTTTCATGTTTTTTTAACTTTCTTATAAAACCCGAAAACACACGTGCTGGTGGAACTAAGTTCTTTCTTTCACCTAGAAATTTAAACTTTCCATCACTTAATCCACATAGTGCTCTTAATTGCGAATTTCTTGATAATTCTCTTCTAAATGATTCTACACTTCTATGTCCAAAAATTTTCATTGCATATATTAAATTTAACATTACTCTTACTGGATAATCATTTCTTCCATTTTTTCTTTCATTTTCAAGGCTTTCACACAATTCCTTGTCATCTAAATTTTCAAAAAATAATTTTATTCTTTCTAAATCTCCTAAAATTTCAATTTCCCTATAGTCAAATACAGAAATTTGTGATATATTATTCATAGATTTTTCAACTCCTTTGTGTATGTTTTTAAGCAATTACATTATATCAAATGTATGTTGAAAAATCTACAAAATCGCTTGATTTTTCAAGCGATTTTGCTATTTTGTCGTAATTTTTTCAATTGTTCAATTTTAAATTATTTTATACCTTGAAAGTGGCTTAACTTCGTGTCGTTACATTTATATTACAAATTTTAAGCTTACGGAATCATATGGTTTCAACTAGCGAAAATATTCAAATATTCGAAAAAAAATAGCACAATTTAATGTGCTATTTTTAAATATTAGTTTTTATTTTTTCTGTTCTTAAAAATGTTATCTGGATTATACTTTTTTCTTAATTCTTCTTGCTTTCTCTTAAACAAAATCCTTTCTTTTGCTTTGATTATTTTCTTCTCATCGTCGGTTGCTAAATAGTTCTTATATAATACAGCTAAAATTTCTTCAGCTTGTTTTGAAATGTTTAATTGTTTTATATTGTTGATCTTTATTGTATTCTGTTTATCTCTTTTATTATCAATTCCAATCAAAACATTTTGTGGTATTCTGCTTTTAAGTGTTTCTGACATCATACTAAGAATAGTATAAACCTCTGAATATGCTTGTTTAGTTATCATCTTTTTCTCCACCTTCTAATTCAATTTCATTATTCATTAATTTATTAATTTCCGCCTGAGCATTATCTGTATTTCCAATTGTTTTCCCAACTGCACTTTTCATTGCAGCTATAATATTGCAATCTTGTTCAGTTATACCAGTAGGTATCTCTGTTGTTTTAACTATTTTTCCATTTTCATCATATTCATTATATAAAGTTCCAGTTACCCAGCCTTCAACTAATGAATAAATTTTCTTTCCTTCTTCGTTATATGTATAAGAAATAGTTATGTCATCTATGTCTTCTACTCTACCATCATCAAAAGCACTTATTCTAAACATATTTGTTACATCTCCTTTGCTGTTCAAAATTCTTTGTTGTCTTGTATATCCACCCCATATTGGTGATGGATAATAATATAAAACATTTTTTCTTCCTTGTTTATCAGTACCGTATATGATTGTAAGGTCTTCCTCTTCATTTTCTAATTCTGTATTATATATAGCAATTTCTTTGGGTAAT
>CAKPJK010000044.1 GCA_934162615.1 uncultured Clostridia bacterium | reverse complement strand
TGGTAATATACCACCAATAAATAATATAGATATGTCAAATATGTCAAAACAATTAGAAAGTTTATTTAAAGATTTATCAGCAAATTTAAAAATGGAAAATCTTGAAGGATTAGAAGATTTAGATCCAGAAGATTTTGACGCTGAAGACTATGAAAATGATGAAGACGGAGAAAACAATGCAGGAAATCCATTAGGAATTCCAATTGGTTCTATATTTGCAAGTATAGTTCCTAAAAAACAAAATCAAAATGAAGAAGAATCAAATGGTAGACAAAAAGTAAAAGTAGACAAAAAGAAAAGCAAAAAGAAGAAAAAATATTTAGATGTTTATGGAACAAATCTTACAGTAAAAGCAAAAAACAATGAAATAGATATGGTAATTGGACGTGATAAAGAAATACAAAGAGTAATTCAAATTTTAAATAGACGTACAAAAAACAATCCATGTTTAATTGGTGAACCTGGTGTTGGAAAAACTGCAATAGCACAAGGTTTAGCTATCAAGATTGCGAATAACAATGTACCAGCAAAACTTTTAAATAAAGAGGTATATTTGTTAGATATGACAGCTGTTATAGCAGGAACACAATTTAGAGGACAGTTCGAGGCTAGAATGAAAGGCATTATTGACGAATGTAGAGAATATGGAAATATTATACTTGTAATTGATGAAATTCACAATATAATTGGTGCAGGAGATGGAGAACATTCTATGAATGCTGCAAATATTTTAAAACCATCATTATCTAATGGAGAAATTCAATTAATAGGTACAACAACATTAAAAGAATATAGAAAATATATAGAAAAAGATTCTGCACTAGAAAGAAGATTCCAACAAGTAATTGTTGAAGAACCAAATATAGATGAATCAATTAAAATTCTAGAAGGAATAAAAAAATATTATGAGGAATATCATAAAGTAAAAATTTCGAATGATGTAATAAAACAAACAGTTATAATGTCAGAAAAATATATACATGATAGATTTTTGCCTGATAAAGCAATAGATATACTTGATGAAGCATGTTCAAGAATTAACTTAGAAAATAAAGAATTATTTAGATTAGAAATGCTAAAACAAGAATTAGCACAAGTTCAAGCACAAAAAGAAGATGCTGCACAAGCAGATTCAACAGAAGATTATCAAAAAGCTGCAGATTTAAAAACACAAGAATGTAGACTAATAGAAGAAATTGATCAATTAAATAGTACAATTCAATTAAAAAATCTTACAACACAAGATATAGCACAAGTAATTGAAAATTGGACTAAGATTCCTGTTAAGAAAATAACAGAGGCTGAAACTCAAAAATTGCTAAATTTAGAAACAAACCTTCATACAAGAATAATTGGTCAAGACAAAGCTGTTAGTGCTGTTTCTCGTGCAATAAGAAGAAATCGTGCAGGACTACAAAGCACAAAACGTCCACCATCATTTATATTCGTAGGTCCAACAGGTGTTGGTAAAACAGAATTAGCTAAAAGTCTAGCATATGAAATGTTTGGATCAGAAGATTCAATAATTCGTGTAGATATGTCAGAATATATGGAAAGTCATTCAACATCAAAATTAATAGGTGCACCTCCAGGATATGTTGGATATGATGATGCTGGTCAACTTACTGAAAAAGTTAAAAGAAAACCATATTCAATAATACTTTTAGATGAAATAGAAAAAGCTCATCCAGATGTATTTAATATATTGCTTCAAGTTCTTGACGATGGAAAACTTACAGATTCACAAGGAAACACAGTAAGCTTCCAGAATACAATAATTATTATGACATCAAATGCAGGTTCAAATTTAAATAATAATTCAATTGGATTTGCAAAACAAACAGTTGATACAAGTAAAATTGAAGAAAATTTAAAACAAGTATTTAGACCTGAATTTTTAAATAGAATTGATGAAATAATTGTATTTGATTCATTAACAAGACCTGAATTAATACAAATAGTTGATTTAATGTTAAAAGATACAAAGAAAGCATTAGCTGATAAAAATATAAGTATAACAGTTTCGGAAAGTGCGAAAGATTTTATATTAGATAAAGGTACAAATTTAAAATTTGGTGCTCGTCCTTTAAGAAGAGCTATTCAAAGATATGTAGAAGACGAAATTTCAGAAATGATTTTAAGAGGAGATGTCCATGAAGGGCAGAACATTAATGTAAACTTAGAAAATGACAATTTGAAGTTTGAAGTAAACTAAGATAAGGGCAAAATGGGACGATTCTCTTTTTGCCCTTGTAATTTTGTGAAAGGAAATAATTAAATGAAAAAAGAAAATATACCAAATATTTTAACAATAATACGTTTTATTTTAATACCATTTATTTTTACTTCTGTAGTGAATAATGACTATTTAGCAGCACTTATAATTTTTACAATTTCTGCAATAACAGATGTTCTTGATGGTTATATTGCCAGAAAATATAATTATATAACTGATCTTGGAAAATTGATTGATCCACTTGCAGATAAGCTAACACAAGTTTCATTATTACTATCATTATCAATTTTAAAAATTTTACCATGGTGGATTTTTGCAATAGTATTTATAAAAGAATGTGTTATGGTAATATCAGCATCATTACTGTATAAAAGAAAAGATGTAGTTGTTTATAGTAAATGGTACGGGAAACTTGCAACAGTATTATTTTATTTGGCGATAGTAGTTTCTTTAATTGTAAATCAGTTCCATGTTCAAATGCCATTTAGAATTGATTTGTATTTATACTATCTAGCAATACTTGCCACAATATTTTCTTTGATTATGTATTCAATAAAATTTAAAATAAAAAAAGAAATGTGAAAGTTTTGTGAATTTTAGCAGTCTGCTATTGACACTGCTAAAATATAGATATATAATAAGCATGTAAATAGAAATTAACCAAATGGTTAATAATATATTATGTGCAACCGAATAGGTGTCAACACATAAAATTATAGGGAGGTAATGTATTATGATGATGATACCAAGAAGAAATGGAAATGGATTAGATTTTTGGGATGAGGTTTTACCTGATTCATTCTTCACAGAAAAAGAAAGTAAATTAATGAAAACCGATTTAAAAGAAAAAGATGGAAAATACTTTTTAGAAATTGATATACCAGGATATGACAAAGAAGATATAAAAATAGAATTACATGAAGGATATTTAACAGTAACAGCAGAAAAAAATGAAGAAAAAGAAGATAAACATGCTAAATATCTAAAAAGAGAAAGATTCTCAGGAATGTGTTCAAGAAGCTATGATGTTGGAGAAAATGTAAGTGAAGAGGATATTAAAGCAAATTTCAAAAACGGAATTTTGACAATAGAATTTCCTAAAGAACCAGAAAAGAGAATTGAAGAAAAAAAATATATTCCAATTGGAGAATAGAAGAGGCCGTAACAGGCTTCTTTTTTGTGCTCTATGAATGTATTGACAGATTATCACATTAAATGTAAAATGAAGATATAATTTATACTAAAGAAAGGGGGGAGAAAGAAATGGAAGAAAAAAATGAGGCAAAAGCAAATGTATCAACAATACTTTTAGTTTTAGCAATAATTGTTATTATTGCAATGGGATATTTTGTTTACCAATTATAAAATGAAAAAACAATTGAAACTGACAAAGTATCAAAACTAAACAGTAAAATTAGTGAATTAGAAAATGTACAGAAAAATACGGATGACTCATCAGACAAAATAAATGATGAAACTGACAATACAGAAAAATCTTCTAGCAGTACAAATAATATAAATGAATATAGAAGTAATTTTAGTAAATCAGTAGTAAAAGAATTAGGCGAAGATAATATGATTTACGTTGATTTATCAGGTTATGATGATAATAATGGTAATGGATATGTATCAATTAATAATAAACATGAGGCATATATTTATCTAAGTTCTGTTAAAGAATACTCATCTGCAAATAATTTAAAAAAGATTTCAGATAATGTTGTTAATGCATGGTATTGTGAAGAAGGACAAGCAGCAGGTAATAGTTTCATTATATTTCTAAAAGAAGATGGAACAGTTACATATGTTAGATTTAGAACAAATAATTCAACTAATTGGAAAACAGTTTTTGAGTCTGAAGAGAAAGAACTAAAAGGAATTACAGATATTAGTGATATTGTTAAAATAGAAGGTGGAGATGAGAATGGCATTGGTGGCATGGGTGTATTGCTCATAAAAAGTGATGGAACTTGTTTACCATATTCTACATTAGATGATTTAACAAAATAGTAGTTACTAGTTAATGATTTTTATTGGGTTTTTATAAGAAAGACTGAAATATAAGCTTTTCATTACATTCCTCGGCTTATTATGAAATTTAAGAAATTCTAACTTGCTTTATGGCTCCCTTCCACTCTCGTGAACTCTTTCCATAAATCTGCGTAGAATTTCTAAAATTTCTCCATGCACATTCGTCACTTCATTTAAAGCTT
Source organism: uncultured Clostridia bacterium (assembly GCA_934162615.1). GTDB lineage: Bacteria > Bacillota > Clostridia > TANB77 > CAG-508 > CAG-269. The sequence goes on along the minus strand of CAKPJK010000044.1, from coordinate 4,325 downwards.
ATATTTCAGTCTTTCTTTGTATTAATTTAAAATAAACCATTAACCTGTAACAAATAGTAGATGAAAAGTTAAAAAATATATTGAAAAAATAATAAAAAAATGATAATATATTAATATGGTTATGATAGATTAAAAAAAAACCGATTTTGCAGTTTTTATTTTAATCTATTTTTTTTATTTAATAGGAGGAGAAACAATGAACACAAAATATGTATTTGTAACAGGAGGAGTAGTATCAGGACTAGGAAAAGGAATAACAGCAGCATCATTAGGAAGATTATTAAAAAATAGAGGGTATAAAGTAACAATTCAAAAATTTGATCCATATATAAATGTAGATCCAGGAACAATGAGTCCATATGAACATGGAGAAGTATTTGTAACAGATGATGGAGCAGAAACAGACTTGGATTTAGGACATTATGAGAGATTTACAGATGAAAATTTAAGTAAAAATTCTAGTATAACAATGGGAAAAATTTATCAGGAAGTATTAGATAGAGAAAGAAGAGGAGATTACTTAGGAAAAACAGTTCAAGTTATTCCTCATATAACAAATGCAATAAAAGAAAAAATATATGCATTTGAAGATACAGATGTAGATATAGTTATTACTGAATTAGGTGGAACTGTAGGAGATATAGAAGGATTATCTCTTATAGAAACAATTAGACAAGTAGGAATAGAAAATTCACCAGAGGATGTAGTATATATTCATGTGACACTTCTTCCTTATATACATGGTTCAAATGAATTAAAATCAAAACCAACTCAACATTCTGTAAAAGAATTACAATCTTTTGGAATAAAACCAGATATATTAGTATGTCGTTCAGAAACAGAAATACCAGATAATATGAGAGAAAAAATGGCTTTGTTTTGCAATGTAAGAAAAGAAGATATTATTGCAAACAGAACAGCAGGATGTTTATACGAAGTGCCTTTAATGCTAGAAAATGAAGGATTAGCTGTTCAGGTATGTAGACATCTAAATTTGGAAAATAAAGAACCAAATAATAGAGAATGGGAGAAAATGATAGAAAAAATTAATAATGTTACAGATAAAGTAGTTACTATAGCAATAGTTGGAAAATATGTAAGATTAGAAGATTCTTATTTATCAGTAGCAGAAAGTTTAAGACATGCAGGATTTGAAAATGGTGTAAAAATAGATGTTAAATATATTGACTCTGAAGAAATTACAAATAAAAATGTAAAAGAAAAATTAAAAGGAATAGATGGAATAGTTGTTCCTGGAGGTTTTGGAAATAGAGGAATAGAGGGAAAAATAGAAACAATAAAATATGCAAGGGAAAACAAAGTACCATTTTTAGGAATATGTTTAGGAATGCAAATGGCAGTTGTTGAGTTTGCAAGAAATGTATTAAAATTAGAAGATGTAAATTCAGAAGAATTTGAACCAGAGTGTAAAAACCCTGTTATTCATATTATGACAGATCAAAAGGTTGTTACAAGAAAAGGTGGAACAATGAGACTTGGAAGTTATCCTTGTAAAATAAAAGAAGGAACTCTTGCTAATAGAGTTTATAAAGAAATAAATATAAATGAAAGACATCGTCATCGTTTTGAATATAATAATGATTACAGAGAAAAAATGGAAAAAGCAGGACTTACTATTTCTGGAACATCACCTGATGGAACACTAGTAGAAATGGTAGAAATAGAAAATCACCCATTTTTCATAGCATCACAATTTCATCCAGAATTTAAATCAAGACCAGATAAACCAGCGCCATTATTTGTAGCATTAGTAAAAGCAGCAAAAAAAGTCGAAAAATAGAAATGAAAATATTAAAAAAAGTGTTAATAAATATTGACTTTTTACATAAAATAATATTATAATATAAATACTAATTAAAAAGAATTCTATATGAAGAAAAAACGCAAACCAACTTGCGTTATTAATAAATTGTTGGTGGATAGAATGAACGCGTATCTAACATGCGTTGTGATAAATTGTTAGATAGAAGAGGGTTTCTTAATTTGATTAGGAAACCTTTTTATTTTTTTTCTATAAGTATTTATAATAATCTATTATAAATAAATTCCCAAAGAAAGGTAATAAAATAATATGATTGAAGATGGTGTTTATATTATTAAACAAGAATTTTTTAATAAATTTGAGGAAGAAGACTGTAAATTTAAAAATAACAAAATAGAAAATAGACCAACATTTTGTTGCATGAAAGATAATAAGATAGAAGGATTATATTGGGCAATACCAACAAGTAAAATAACAGAAAATAAAAATATGGATAGAATTTATAAATATGCAAACATGAAAAAAGGAATTGCATCTTGCTATTATCATGTAGGATATACAAACTATCCAGCTATATATTGCATTAGTTCAGTATTTCCAATCATAGATAAATATGTAGAAAGAGAATATAAAATCAATGGAAAACATCTAATTATAAAAAATAAACAACAAATAGAAAGCATAAAGAAAAAATTAAAAAGAATATTGTTATATGAAAAACAAAATCCTAATAAATTTGAGCAGAGAATAACGTACATAAAAGAAAAATTAATAAACGAAATAAATGAATAAATTTGTATAAAACCACTAAATTTGGAGAAAATAATTCCAAATGAGGTGGATTTTTTATGAAAATGAAAATAAAGAAAAATATAAAACCAATTATAATATTATCAATATTATTTACAATATTTATTAGTTATAATATATTCTTTAGAAATCAACAAGTACAAGCACTTTCAAAATATGGCTCAAGACGGACAAGAAGTAATTACTATACAAACAAAGTTAAAAAGATGGGGATATTATAATGGAAGTGTTGATGGTATTTATGGTAGTCAAACACTAGCAGCAGTTAAATATTTTCAAAGAAAAAATGGCTTAACAGTAGATGGAATAGCTGGAACAAAAACTTTACAAGCAATGGGAATTTATAATTCATCAACTTCATCTAGTTCTTCAACAAATTCAAATAATTTAAATTTGTTAGCAAGGCTAGTGTATGGGGAAGCTAGAGGGGAACCATATACTGGACAAGTTGCGGTTGCAGCGGTTGTTTTAAATAGAGTAAAAAGTTCAAGTTTCCCTAATACAATATCAGGAGTAATATATCAAAATGGAGCATTTGATGTTGTAAAAGATGGACAAATAAACATGAGTCCTAATAGTACTGCAATAAAAGCAGCGCAAGATGCTTTAAATGGATGGGATCCTTCATATGGAGCAATATATTATTTTAATCCAAATACTGCAACAAATAAATGGATATGGTCAAGACCAATGACTGTAACTATTGGAAACCATAGATTCTGCAAATAAATTTTAGACGAAACTAATAGGGACGGGCCGATTTAGTTTAGCGTTTTTATTTTTTACTATTTTTACTAATTTTACTTTTTAGCTAAACTAAATCGGCCCGTCCCTATTAGTTTTCTAAATTTAAGTCTGTTTCTAAGAAAAAATTCCTTGACAAAAAGCATATGTATTGATAAGATATTTTTGAAAATAATAGGAGGATTTTGCGATGAAGTTGTACCCAAATGCCTATTTAAAAAATATAAAAGAAATAACAATAGATTTTTTAAATAAAAATAATATAAAAGCACTAATATTAGATGTAGATAATACTTTAATAGATTTTGATAAAAATATGCTAGAAGGAACAGAAAAATGGTGTGAAAAACTAAAACAAGAAGGAATAAAATTTTTTATAGTTTCAAATAGCAATAAAAAAGAAAAAGTAAAAATGGTGGCAGATAAACTAGAAATACCATATGTATTTTTTGCAACAAAACCTTTAAAAAGAGGATTTAATAAAGCAATAAAAATGTTAGATGAAAAAAATGAAAATATAGCAGCAGTAGGAGATCAAATATTTACAGATGTAATAGGGGCAAATAGATGTAAAATGTTTACTATATTAGTAGAACCGATAGCAAAAAAGGATTTATTAATTACAAAAATAAAGAGACCATTAGAAAACTATGTTATAAAAAGATACGAAAAATCATTAGAATCAAAAGAAAAGTAGGAGATAAAAATGTACATAAATGATATACATATAATATATTATATTTTAGTAGGAATATTAGGATTAGGAGTTGGACAATTTGTAGATTGGTGTAATATAAGACTTCCAGAGTATAAAAAAGTATTTTCAAAAGAATTTTTTACAAATTATTTAAAATATTTAAAACCAAATTATCTTTTAGCATTTGGCACAGCAATTATATATGTTCTAATATTATATTTTGTAGGATGGGGAACGAACCTATTAAATCATTTGGATTTAATAAAGTATTTAATATTAACGCCGATGCTA
>CAKPJK010000043.1 GCA_934162615.1 uncultured Clostridia bacterium | reverse complement strand
CATCCAGGGGGAATTATAGTTGTACCAAAAGGAAGAGAAATATATGAATTTACACCAGTACAACACCCAGCAGATGACCCAAATTCTGATATAATAACAACACACTTTGATTATCACTCAATAGATGGAAACTTGTTAAAACTAGATATACTAGGACACGACGATCCGACGGTAATTCGTATGTTACAAGACTTAACAGGAATAAAACCAACAGATGTACCACTTGATGACAAAGAAACAATGTCAATATTTAATTCAACAGAAGCATTAGGTGTAACACCAGAGCAAATTCACTCACAAGTAGGAACATTTGGAATACCTGAATATGGAACAAAATTTGCCAGAGGCATGCTTTTGGACACAAAACCAACAACCTTTGATGAATTAATACGTTTATCAGGTTTATCACATGGTACAGACGTATGGCTAGGAAATGCCCAAACATTAATTGAACAAGGGGTAGTAACACTTCAAGAAGCAATATGTTGTCGTGACGATATTATGATTTACCTAATCAAAAAAGGATTACCACCAGACAAATCATTCAAAATAATGGAAGCAGTACGTAAAGGAAAAGTAGCAAAAGGCAAAGAACCAAAATGGAAAGACGAATACATACCATTAATGAAAGAACACGACGTACCAGATTGGTATATCAAATCATGTGAAAAAATAAAATACATGTTCCCAAAAGCCCATGCAGCAGCATATGTTACAAACGCCTTTAGAATTGCATGGTTCAAAGTGCACATACCACTAGCATATTATGCAGCATATTTTTCAATAAGAGCAAAAGCATTTGATGCAAGTTGTATGATATTTGGAAAAGAAAAAGTCAAAAATAAAATGAAAGAAATAGAAATGAAAAACCAAAAAAAAGAAGCAACAAAAGCTGAATTAGACATGTATGACGACTTAGAAATTGTACTAGAAATGTATGAAAGAGGATTTGAATTTTTACCAGTAGATTTATACGAATCTGAAGCAACAAAATTCAAAGTACAAGACAATAAATTAAGACCACCTTTAAATAGTATACCAGGTTTTGGTGGTGTTGCTGCACAAGGTATTGTAGATGCCAGAAAAGACGGAAAATTCATGTCAATAGACGACTTAAAAATACGTGCTAAAATAGGTGCTTCTGGTGCAGATTTGCTTAAAGAATTTGGTTGTTTAGAAGGTATGAGCCAAAGTAATCAGTTGAGTTTGTTTGGATAAGAAAAAAGAAAGGGATTGAGGTACGTTCCTTAAAATCCCTTTTAAAAGGGAAATAGGGACACTCCTTGAAAAAGGATAACAATTAAATGAATGGAGTGAAATCAAAATGCAAGATTTACAAAATATATTCACAACCAAAAACATAATAATCTACTTTATAATAATAAATATAATTGGCTTTTTAGCAATGTACATAGACAAACAAAAAGCTAAAAAAGGAAAATGGAGAATACCAGAAAAAACACTATTTATAATAACAGCTCTAGGCGGAGGAATAGGAACAATAGCAGGAATGTACACATTTAGACATAAGACACAAAAAGCTGCATTTGTTGTTGGATTTCCAGTTATAACAATTTTAGAAATAATATGTATAATATATTTTAAATTTATGAGTTAGAAGTATAATGCATAATATATTCTAAAATCGTATGTTATAAGTATTACGTATAATACATTATGAATTTGTAGATTTAAAAAGATTATGTATATTAAAAAATAATAAAAACTATAAAATTGGCGATATATAGCCGTTTTATGGTTTTTTTTATAATTTGCATAAAATTCAATAAGAGTACACATAAAATAAATTGATAAAATGTAAATAACTGGAAAACAAAGTTATACACAATGGCATGTGCATAACTATCAAAAATAAAGGTACATTTTTGAGTTATTCACAGAGTTATCCACAGTTTCCACAGGGTGTGGATAAAAAATAAATAAAATAATGTAAACAAAACAGATAACATAATACAAGAAAGATAACATAATTGTAAAATAATACAAAAATATACAACAAAATGTCTTATTAATAATATTATAATAGTAAGAAGATAAAATTATTTAATATAGATATTTTGGGGGATAAAAATGTTTAGAAAAATAAAATATATGATAGAAAAAAATTTTGAATTAAAAAGAAGTTTTGATAACAAAAAAGATATTAGAAAAGAAGAAATAAGTCAATACATTAAACAATGTGCAGTATTAATTGATGTGCGTAGTCCACAGGAATACAGAGAAGGTCATCTTGATGGTGCAATATCAATACCTGATTATCAAATAAGAAGAGTTGTTGCAAGGCAAATTACTAATAAAGAACAATTGATAGTTGTTTATTGCTCAACGGGACATAGGAGCCAAGAAGCACAAAGAATTTTAGAAAATATGGGATATACAAATGTGTATAATGTGTATGAGGGTATAATAATATGAAAATCCCCATAATGCGCATTGCACATTATGGGGTAAGCATTAATTATCTTTTTCTTCGTAACTATCGATTGAAAAAAAAGAATACGTATTGATTTTTGCTTCGTCAGAGAAAAAATTTGGTGCTAAATCATTAATTTTAAAAATGTTAGTAGAATTAGTGTATATTGGTAATAATTCTGTATCTATAAAACCAATAAAATCACCATCTTTGATTATAACAGAAAAAGATGCTAAGGTATCTTCTGTTGTCGTTATTTTAACACCGTCCGTATAACAGTTAAATCCAATATTGGATTTTGACCGAGAATACAATGAAGAATCTAAAGGTGAGTCACCATACACAAATTTGCTGGTAATACTCAAAAATGTTATTTTTGAATCTTCCGGATAATCTGACAAATCATTTAATGATAATGTCTTTTTTTCTCCTGCAATCAATTCAATAGGTCCATACTTATTTGTAGATAATGATGAACTATCACTACTTACGTTTAGTTCAAAATTGATATAGCATGAAACAGGAGAAAAAAATTCTACCGTTTTATCATTGTATTTATATGCTATATTGCATGATATAAGGGTTTTTTCATCTTCTTTTTTGGAAGATTCTGAATCTTTATCATTTGATTTTTCTTCAATAATAGCTTTTGCAGATGCTTTAACTAATTCATCTTCAATTTTTTCTATCATAGTAGGAACCAAAGCAAAGCTTAATAACATGTTTACTAAAATAGATGTAATAAAAGAAATACCAAAAATTGTAAAAAGACTATATCCATCCCTTGTTTCTTTTTCAGTATTATTAGTTTCATCTGTAGTAATAGATTCTGGATTTACCTCCCGTAATTTTTCCTCATCATTTTGTAAATTTTTTTCTTCATTCATTTGAATGTCCTCCTTTTATACAGTAGTATTTACTAATAATAAAATAATACTACAATTTACATAAAATGTCAAATAAACAAACTAATTTTCTATATAATCTATTGTGATTTTATTAAACTTATGTTAAAATATGAACAAAAGTTAATAAAGAACGGAACTTAGTAATTCAAAATGTTTAATAAACAGAAAAACATAGGGAGGAAAAATGAATAAAAGACAAGAACATATAAGAAACTTTAGCATAATAGCACACATAGACCATGGAAAATCAACACTAGCAGACAGAATGATAGAAATGACCGGAGTACTATCAAAAAGAGAAATGGAAAGTCAAGTGCTAGACAACATGGAAATAGAAAAAGAAAGAGGAATCACAATAAAATCACAAGCAGTAAGAATGATATACAAAGCAAAAAATGGTGAAGAATACGAATTCAATTTAATAGACACACCTGGTCATGTAGACTTCAACTACGAAGTATCAAGAAGTTTAGCAGCATGTGATGGAGCGATATTAGTAGTAGACTCAAGCCAAGGAGTTGAAGCACAAACTTTAGCAAATGTATATCTTGCAATAGATAATAATTTGGAAATATTGCCAGTAATAAATAAAATAGATTTACCAAATGCAAGACCAGACGAAGTAAAACAAGAAATTGAAGATATAATAGGAATACCTGCAGAAGATGCACCATGCATATCAGCAAAATCAGGTTTAAATGTTGAAGAGGTGCTAGAAAGAATCGTAACAGACTTACCTGCTCCAAAAGGTGACGAAAATGCAAAAACAACTTGTTTAATATTTGACTCATACTACGACAATTATAAAGGAGCAGTAGCATATGTAAGAGTAATGGACGGAAAGGTTAAAGCAGGTGACGAAATAAGACTAATGGCAACAAATAAAGTATACACAGTTGCAGAAGTTGGATATTTTGTACCTGGATCATATATGCCTGCAAATGAAATAAAAGCAGGAGAAGTTGGATATATTGCAGCAAGTATAAAAAGTCTATCAGACATACATGTAGGTGACACAGTAACTTTAAATGACAACCCGGCGGACAAGCCATTAAAAGGATACAAAAAAGTAACACCAATGGTATATTGTGGACTTTATCCAATAGATGGAAGTGAATACGAAAACTTAAAAGTAGCATTAGAAAAACTTCAATTAAATGATGCTGCTCTAGAATATGAACCAGAAACATCTGCTGCATTAGGCTTTGGATTTAGATGCGGATTTTTAGGATTACTTCATCTAGAAATAATTGAAGAAAGACTAGACAGAGAATTTGACTTAGGGTTAATTACAACAGCTCCATCAGTTATATATAAAGTACACAAAACAACAGGAGAAATTGAAGAAATATATAATCCAACAGAATTACCAACACCGCAAGAAATATCGTATATAGAAGAACCATTTGTAACAGCAAGCATACTAACACCAAAAGAATATGTAGGAAACATCATGGAAATATGTCAAAATAGACGTGGAATTTATATAGATATGAAATACCTTGACGAAAACAGAGTAACATTAGTATATGAAATGCCATTAAATGAAATAATATACGACTTTTTTGACAACCTAAAATCAAAAACAAAAGGATATGCATCATTTGACTACGAATTCAAAGAATATAGAAGGTCAAACCTAGTAAAACTAGACATCCATATAAATGGAGAACCAGTTGATGCCCTTTCATTTATAGTACACAAAGACAGTGCATACACAAGAGGAAAGAAAATGGTAGAAAAACTAAAAACTGTTATACCAAGAAAATTATTTACAATACCAATTCAAGCAGTAATTGGAGGACAAATTATAGCTAGAGAAACAATATCAGCAATGAGAAAAGATGTACTTGCAAAATGCTATGGTGGAGATGTTACTAGAAAGAAGAAACTTCTTGAAAAACAAAAAAGAGGTAAAAAGAAAATGCGTGAGATTGGTAATGTTGAAGTACCACAAGAAGCATTTTTATCTGTACTTAAATTAGATGATGAATAAAAAAGGCCTATTTTAGGCCTTAGGATATCTTAAATTTTGAAGCTCTTCTTCTAAATCTATTTTTTTATCTAGATAGATATTCGCAAGGCTTTTATATTTGTCACTGCGAAGTTTGCTTTTTAAACTCAAGCGAGATGCCTTTACATAATTAGGAAGACCCTTTCCTTTTATGTAATAGGATGCAGCATCTTTTGCGGACTCATTATATCTATTAGACATATCCGCATAATATTTGGATTTAGACATTGAACCTTCATATTTTAGAGTATATTTATAAACTCTATGTTGTAACCATTTCTTTTTAATTTTAAAAAAAAATTTCATCATGTAAATAGCCTCCTTATGTTGTAATGAAATGGTGTTACTAAGTTATGTTGAGAATTATAACATAAAAAAATAATAAAGTAAAGGAATAGAAAAAATGAAAAATAATTATAATCAAAAAAACAGTAAAAAAGAAAATTATGAAAAAAAAGAAGAAAAAAATTATGATGACCAAGTAGAAGGAAGAAACTCAGTACTAGAGTTACTAGAAAGCGGAAAAGACATCAACAAAATATTTATAGCAAAAGGAGAAAGACATGGCTCAATCAATAAAATAATAGCAATAGCAAAAGAAAAAGGAATAATAATAGTAGAAAAAGACAAAAGACAAATGGACGAAATGGCACAAAATCAAAATTACCAAGGAGTCATTGCAATAGTGCCACCATTTGAATACTGTGAAATAGAAGATATAATAGACTATGCAAAAGAAAAAAACGAAGACCCATTTGTATTAATTTTAGATGGAATAGAAGACCCACACAATTTGGGCTCAATAATAAGAACTGCAGAAACAGCAGGAGTTCATGGAGTAATAATACCTAAAAGAAGAGCAGCAGCAGTAAATAGCACAGTAAACAAAACATCAGCAGGAGCAGTAGAACATATGCATATTGCAAGAGTTACAAATATATCAGATGCAATTCAAAAACTAAAAGATGCCGGTCTATGGATATGTGGAACAGACATAAATACAGAAAAATATTATTATGATCAAGATTTAACAGGACCATTAGGCATTGTTATAGGAAATGAAGGAAGCGGAATGAGTGACAAAGTAAGAAAAAATTGTGACTTTTTAGTAAAAATTCCAATGAAAGGAAAAGTAACATCATTAAATGCCTCAGTATCAACAGGTATAGTAATATATGAAGCAGTTGAACAAAAATTAAGAAAAACTATTGATTAAAAAAACAAAAAAATATATAATAAAAATGTACTCAAGATTAAAAAAATTAGGAGGTAAAAAATATGATGGCTAGGAAAAAAAGGATAGCAATTTTTGCAACATCAATTACTTTATTAGTATTAGTAATAGCGGGAATATTAATATATTTATATTTAGAAACAGATGCATTTAAAACAAAAGAAGCACTATTTGCAAAATATATGTTACAGAATTTTGATGCAATTGAAATATTAAAAGAAGATGAAAATACAGATGTTAAAAATATGCTATCAGAAAACAAATATACATCGGAATTAGAAGGAAAAATTGAATATACAGAAAACAAAGGAACAAGTAATGAAAATAAAAATAGTAGTGTAAACAATGTAAAAATAAAAGCCAAAGGAAATGTTGATGGAGCAAACGATTATAAATATTATGATATATCAATTGTAAATGATAATGAGAAATTAGCAGGGTTAGAATACATACAACAAGACAATACATATGGAATAAGATTAAATGATATACAACAATTTGTTATAACAAAAGGAGAAAGTGAAGATAAAACACAAATAAAATCAATAGATGAACTAAAAGAAAAACTTAATATAAGATCAATATTGGAATTTACAGATGAAGAAAAGCAAACATTAGCAAATACATATGTAGGAATAATACAGAAAAATATATCGAAAGAAAAATATCATAAACAATCAAAAGCCTTAATAACAGAAAATGGAAAAGATGTGCAAACAAATGCATATTATATCAGCATTACATTAGAAGAATTTAATGATCTATATATAAAAATCTTGGAACAAATGTCAAATGATAAAATTATTTTATCTAAAATAGACTTATTAGAGGAAAAAATAAAAGAAAATGACTCTAATTATTCAGGAAAACTAAAAGAAAGCTATACACAAAAAATAAACGACAAAATAAAAAAAATTCAAGACAATAATATAGGAAATGATGAAGTAAAGATTACGGTATATGAAAACAACATGAGGACTGTAAGAACATTAATTGAAAAAGGAACAGAAAAAATAACATTAGATTTTTATAATGATTCATCAATTAAACTTACAAATTCAGAAGTTAAAGATACTACAACAGAAGAGTCAATAAAAATAGAAAAACAAAATAGTGATTCAAATAAAAAGACACTTATAGAATATAAAAATACTAAAGATAATAAAATAAAATTAAATGCCAATTTATCTATTGAACAAACAATACAAGATAATCAGATTGACCAAAGCGTGGAGTTTGGAATGTCAAATGATGAAAATGAAGCAAACTTAAAAATATCAAATAAAATAAATGTTGTACAAAAATTAGATAATAAAGTGACACTAGAAAAAGACATAGTAAATGTGGATGAATTAAACAGTGAACAGGCCAAAACGATTAATGAAATACTAAATAACAATGCACAAAAACAAATATCAAATATAAATGCAGTAGTTAGCAAGAATGATTATATTAAAATTTTACAAAATCTAGGACTTGTGAATAAGAAAACAATACAATTGCCTAGCGAAGGTGAAATAACAGATACAGAAAGAAAAAGATTTAATTCACAATTTGAGTTTTTTGCAAGTGAAAATTTAACTGCAGATAATATTAAGGAATTGTTGAATACAACTGAAAATAATTTTGAAGATATGAAAGTCCTATTAAAAACAGGTGAGGTTCAAGATTTAGATATAAATAAATTAAACTCTACGACTGATGGACAAGAATATAAAAAAAGTATTGCTGAAATAGTCTTCTATATAAAAAGAAATTCTAATAATGAAGAAAAGGCTAAATTAACAGAACAATATTTAGAAAAAAATAAGGATGATAAATATACTGTATCTATTCAATATGATAATGATGGGTTAACTAGACTTATAAGAGCAAAAATACAAGAAAAGAATTAATATTATTAAAACATAAATATTGTTATAAGAGATTACTGAGTAGTCTCTTATTTAATTTTATTATAAAATTAATGGTAAAAATGTTGATAAATAAAGAAAAATACATGACTGGAAAAAAATACCATAAAATTATTTTTAAAAAAGTATTGACTTTAGCAAAAAATGGTGATAAACTAATGCCTAGTTCACAGGATTTGACAAGTGAATTAAACAAAAAACAACATGATTTTTTGATGTCAATTTTATTAAAAAAATTAATAAAAAAACTTTTTTAAAAAAATTTTAAAAAAGTGTTGACAAACAAAAAAACATATTGTATAATACAAATCGTTCACCGCAAGGGAGAACAAAAAAGTACATTGAAAAGTAAACAGTAAATCCTTTAGAGAATAAACCGAAGCGGTATGATTTTTAAACCTAAAAATC
>CAKPJK010000042.1 GCA_934162615.1 uncultured Clostridia bacterium | reverse complement strand
ATTTATAATACATAAACATTCTAACACAAAGATCAGTATAAATCAAATAAGATTGCATTATTCAGCATTAAGGATTATAATAGATTACGGAAAAGAGGATAATAAAATGATAGAAAGATATAATCAAGATGAAATTGAAAAATTAGTTCAAATACTAAGGGATGACGGAGTAATTAGTGTTCCAACAGATACTGTATTTGGAATATGTGCTAGAATAAATTCAGAGATAGCACATGATAAATTAATAGCAGTAAAAAATCGTCCAATAAAAAAATCATTTCCTGTAATGTGTGCAAATGAAGAACAGATAAAAAGTATAGCTATTATAAATGAGACGGCGGAAAAATTAATTAAATCATTCATGCCTGGCCCAATTACATTGGTATTAAAGAAAAAAAATGATTTAGCCGATTATGTAACAAATGGAAAAGATACCATTGCTATAAGAATGGCAACATCAGAAACACTGAAAAATTTAATTTTAAAATTAGAAAGTCCAATATTTATGACAAGTGCTAATCAAAGTGGTGAATCTACTTGTATGAATTTAGATGAAATAGAAAAAAATTGCCCACTTTTAGATGGAATGATGGAGGGAAATGTAGTATTTTCAAAAGGAAGTACAATTGTAGATTGTACTTCAAAAGAAATACAAATATTAAGAGAAGGACCGATAACAATAGAACAAATAAATAAAATAATAAATTAAAGATGAGCGACAACTTACAATTTTCATTGATATTTTAACAATTAAAATAGATATTATATGTGAGTTAAAAATGTCCAAATCTTTGAGTAAAATAAATTTGAAAAATGGACATTTTTTTATAATGAAAAAATCAACAATACCAATTCTTTTGAACAAAATAGATGACATATTTTACTAACTAGGGTAGGTGTGTGATAGTGAAAACTATCGCATATCTACCCTTAAACTATTTATGAGCAAATGAGTACACATTTAAAAAATTCAAAAAAATTTTAAAATAAGGGAGAATTTTTATAAGAAAACAGATGTATATATAGTATAGGGAGAGTGAGTTGATATGAGTGAAACTTTCAAAATCAATATATACTTCGACGAAAAAGGTGAAGAGTTAGAAGGATTAATAAAACACTTAATAATTAATATCTTAAAGAAAGATATTTTTGAGCATTAAAATTTTGTCTTAAATAATATATAATAAAACTTAAATTCAAATTGTTTTTATCAAGCATAGAAGGGAGGAAAAATGCTTGAACAAATAGAAAAAACAATATACAAGGTAGCAATTTATATAAGGCTATCAAAAGAAGATGTAGATAGAGGATATGATGAAAGTGAAAGTATAAAAAATCAAAGAACATTACTAACAGAATATGTACAAAAATTAGGATGGAAGTACCAATTAATAGATACATATATAGATCAAGGTTTTACTGGAACAAATTTTAACAGACCAGATTTTCAAAGAATGATAAGAGATATAGAAAACGGAAAAATTAATATGGTTGTAACAAAAGATTTATCTCGTTTAGGTCGTGATTATATAGAAACAGGAGAATATATAGAGAAATGGTTTCCAGAAAATAATGTAAGATATGTTTCAGTAACAGATGGAATAGATACTTTTGAAGCATCAAATGGCAACAATGATATTGCACCATTTAAATCAATATTAAATGACATGTATTCTAAAGACCTATCTAAAAAAATCAGAACAGCTATGCATACTATGCAGAAACAGGGGAAATGGGTAGGAGGAAAAACACCACTCGGATACATAAAAGATTCAAATGATAAAAACAAACTAAAAATTTATGAGCCAGAGGCTAAAATTGTAAGAAAAATTTTTAATATGGCATCCAATGGAAATCAAGTTGGAACTATAAGAGACTATCTAAACAGTAACAACATTCCGACAGCCAATAAATCAAGGTATAATAAAGAAACGTTTTGGGAAAATAAAACTGTAAAAAACATATTAAAAAATAAAGTTTATATAGGTACAACAGTGCAAAATAAAAGAAGTAGGATAAGTTATAAAAATAGGAAAATTAGAGCCAATCAAGAAGAAAAATGGATTATTGTAGAAAACACACATGAACCAATAATAGATAAAAAGGTATTTGACTCAGTACAAAAAATGATAATAGTGCAAAACTATAATAGAAATGAAAAGAAAAATATTTTTTTATTAGATGGCTTGCTTTTTTGTTATGAATGCAAACATAAAATAGGAGTAAGAGGAAAAAAGAATGGTAATTACTATATGGTATGTAACAATTATCGCAGAAATTCAAAATTAAAACTTTGCACATCACATGGTTTTAGCTATTCTAATTTAGAAGAAACAGTAATTAATTATATTAAAAATTTATTCCAAAAGATAGATGATAAAAGAATAGAGTTAGATGTAAAAAATAATATAACGAAATATGATTATGAAAAAATACTTCAAAAACTAGAAAACGAGATAAAATTAATAAATAACAATATTGACCAAATGTATGTAGATAAATTAAATAATAAAATAAGTGAAGAGATGTATGAAAGGCTATTCTCAAAATTAAAAAATGAAATAAAGCAAAAAGAAAACGAATACATAGAAATTAAAAGACAAAAAGAAGAATCAAAAAAAGATGATACTGAAAAAATAAAAAGTATTATACGAGAATTTTTGAGTCTAAATAAACCAACACCAGAAATTATGAAAGTAATTATTAATAGAATTGAAATTCATCAAGATAAACAAGTAGATTTATATTTTAATTTTAAACAATTAAATAATCTGAAGGAAGGCTAATTTAATATTAAATATTAGATTAGTCAAAAATAAAAATTAAAACTGTCTATTTTAAAATCAACCAGAAGGTATGGCAGTGGGAGTTGCATTTGGAGGAATAGCAAGTGGAGTTCCAGGAATGACTCTAATAGGTGCAATTATGTTAGCACTTGGAATAGGTATACAAAACTTTCCAGAAGGGGCGGCAGTATCATTACCTTTAAGAAGTGAAGGATATTCAAGATTTAAAAGCTTTATGATAGGGCAGGCATCTGCATTAGTTGAGCCAATAGCAGCGGTAATAGGAGCGATATTGGTAATATATATAAGAAGCATGCTACCTTTCTTATTAGCATTTGCAGCAGGAGCGATGTTAATAGTAGTTGCAAGGGAATTACTTCCGGAATCAGTAAAAGACTATAAAAACTTAGCAACATTTGGATTAATAGGTGGATTCGTATTAATGATGATATTAGATGTAGCATTGGGATAAAAATAAAAATAGATAATTAGTTGCTAATTATCTATTTTTGTGATATAAAGAAAATACTTCAAAGAAGCTGTAAGACTAGGTTATCCAGGAGAAACAACAGAAGAAAAAATGAAAGATTGTATATTTACATTAGTAGATGGGAAAAGAGCAAGAGAAAATCCAAAAGAAGAATTTCCTAAAATAGTACAAGAAGCTTTCCAAGTTTTTGAATGTACATGGGTAAAAGAATTAGATGGAGCAGAAAATGACGAAGTAAAAGAAGAGTATTTACCACCATATCACAACTTTAACGGAATAACGAGCAAATTTGGTGCACATTTTATACTAAAAATAGATCATATATTAATGAAACCAAAATATTATGATGCAATAGTAGATGGAGTAAATAGTTATAGTTTCCCACAAATTCCAGTAGATTATGGATATAGAGATAACAAAAATTTCTGGTATACAAGATTTAAAAGACCAATATCAGAACCTATTCCAGCAAGTAAAGGAATAAGTTTAGATACAGTAAAATATGCTGCATCAAGAATGGATCCAGAAATAAAATTTACAGATGAGGCATGTGCAAAATTAGTAAAAGTACCAAGAGTATTTTTAAGCACAGTATTGAAAGGTTGCGTCGCGTGGGCAAAAGAAAATAATGTAAAACTAATTACAGAAAAAGAAATGGAAATAATTCAAGATAAACGTAACAAAGAGAAAAAGTAAAGCTAAAAAATCCCCAAAAGGTTTATGTACTTTTGGGGAAATTTTTAGGAATTTTTTAAATAGACATGTATTTTCTTTACAAAAGAAAAATTATGTGCTAAAATGAAAAAAGATTTTATAAGAGAAAACGAGGAGGAATAAAAATGTCAGGACATTCAAAATGGCATAACATACAAGCCAAAAAAGGAAAAGCAGATGCAGCAAGAGGAAAAGTATTTACAAAGTTAGGTAGAGAATTACTAATGGCAGTAAAACAAGGTGGTGCAGATCCAGCTGGAAACTCTAAATTAAAAGATGTTATAGCTAAATGTAAAGCAGCAAATATGCCAAATGATACAATAAATAATGCAATAAAAAAAGCAGCAGGAGCAGGAAATACTGAAAATTATGAAGAAGTAATTTATGAAGGATACGGACCAAACGGAATAGCAGTCATAGTAGAAGCTGCAACAGACAATAAAAATAGAACAGCAGCAGATGTAAGACATGCTTTCTCAAAGTGTGGAGGAAATTTAGGAACAAATGGATGTGTATCATATTTGTTTACTAAAAAAGGAGTTATAGTAGTAGATAAAGCTAACTGCAAATTAGACGAAGATAGCCTAATGATGCTTGCAATAGAAGCAGGAGCAGAAGATTTTTCTTCAGAAGAAGAAGTATATGAAATAACAACAACACCAGAAACATTTTCACAAGTAAGAGAACAATTAGAACAAGAAGGAATAGAATTCTTAGAAGCATGAGTACAAATGGTACCATCTACATATGTGGACTTAGATGAATCAGGAGTTGCAAAAATGGAAAGATTTTTAGATATGTTAGATGAATTAGATGATGTATCTGAAGTATACCATAACTGGAATGAGTAAAATATAAATAAAAATACGAAACTTAAAAACAGGTAAGTTTCGTATTTTTTTAGTTCTATAAAGAAAACTAATGAATATAATAATAGTATTATGATACAGATAAATAGTATATTAAGATGTTTTCCTAATGCAATAGTAAGAAAAATAGATGAATATTTTACAATAAATGACGTAAACTTAAACTATTTAGAAGAAATAAGAATACGAGTAAATAGACCAATTATATTAAAATTAGGACAAACTGAAATAGTAATTGAATATATAGTAAAACCAGAAGAAATATTAGATATATTGCAACAAATATGTGACAACTCAATATATAGCTATCAAAATCAAATATGCAATGGATATATTACACTAAAAGGCGGGCATAGAGTAGGAATTAGTGGAAATGTAGTAGTAAAAGATGGCAAAATTATAAATATTACATACTTGTCCAGTTTAAACTTTAGGATAGCAAAACAAGTATTAGGTGCAAGTGATAAAATTATAAAATACATATTAAATTTAAAAGAAAATGACGTGTACAGTCCATTAATAGTATCACCGCCAGGAGTAGGAAAAACAACTATTTTAAGAGATTTAGTAAGAAGAGTTAGTAATGGAATAGAAACATTATCATTTCATGGAATAAACGTAGGGGTAGTAGATGAAAGAGGAGAAATTGCAGCAATGTATCACCGGAATACCACAAAATGATATAGGGGCTAGAACAGATGTATTAGACGGAGTACCAAAGGCACTAGGAATGACAATGTTAATTCGTTCCATGTCACCAAAAGTAATAGTTGCAGATGAAATAGGAAACCAAAAAGAAATAGAAGCAATAGAATATGCTGTATGCTGTGGAATAAAAGGAATATTTACAGCACATGGCTCAAATATTGAAGATATAAAATTAAACCCCGCAATAAACAAATTAATAGAAAATTATTGCTTTGAAAGAATAATTTTTTTAAGTGATAAAAAGGAAAAATGTAAAGTAGAAAAAATATATGTACTAAACAAAAATGAGAAACACTACTCACAAATAGAATTAGAAGAACAATATTAAGAAAGAATTTTTAGTAGTTTAAGCTATATAAAAATTCTTTTTTTATATTAATTAGTTCTAAAATAAATACTAAGTGAATATACTTAATATATAAAAATAAAAAGGACAAGGAATGCATTATGCAGGTTATAAAATATTTAATGTTGTTACTAATCTTATTATCAAGTACATATATTGGAATATTAATATCTAAAAAATACACAAATAGAGTAAAAGAATTAAAACAGATGAAAAATGCATTAAACATATTTAGTACAAAAATAAAATTTACATATGAGCCAATTCCAGAAATGTTTTACGAAATATCAAACAAAGTAGAAGCACAAATAGGAGAAATTTTTAAAAATGCTTCGGAAAAAATGAAAAAAAACATAAATGCGGGAGAAGCATGGAAACAGGCATTAGAAGAATCAAATACAAATATGAAGAAAGAAGACATAGAAACACTAAAAACATTAAGCAATTTACTAGGCAAAGTAGACATAGAAGGGCAAATAAGTGAAATAGAACTAGTAAATAACTTTATAGATAATCAAATAGAAAAAGCAGAAGAAGAAAGTAAGAAAAATGTAAAAATGTACAAAACATTAGGAACAACAGTGGGACTAGCAGTAGTAATATTACTAATTTGATAAAATAATAATTGAAAGGAATACAAAAAATGGACATTAATTTATTATTTAAAATAGCAGCAATAGGAATACTAGTTGCTGTATTACACCAAGTTCTAGTAAGAGCAGGAAGAGAAGACCAAGCAATGATGACAACACTGGCAGGATTAGTAATAGTATTAACCATGGTAATAAAAGAAATAAGTACATTATTCGACACAGTAAGAACAATATTTGGACTTTAGGCTCGAAGGAGAGAATAATATGGATATTATAAAGATAATACGGAATAGGTTTAGTCGCATTAATCTTAATTATTATTTTAAAACAATATAAACCAGAATTTGTAATATATGTATCAATAGTTGCTGGTGCTTTAATACTAATTCTAGTGTTCTCAAAAATATCAGGAATAATCTCATTAATAGATAATTTAGCAGGAAAAATATCTATAAATAAAGAATTCATAACATTATTAATAAAAATTACAGGAATAGCAATATTAACAGAATTTGCAGTAAGTATTTGCAAAGATGCAGGAGAAAGTTCTATAGCTAGTAAAATAGATATGGGAGGAAAAGTTATAATTGTTTCGATGTCTATACCAATTTTAGCAGGATTGTTAGAAACAGTTGTAAAAATATTGCCTTAGAATAAGGAGATACTAATGAAAAAAACATACATAATAATCTTTATATTAATAGTTATTTTACTATTACCAAATTACACATATGCAAATAACGAAACAGAAGAAATATCAAGTGAAGAAATAATATCTTCGCAAAAAGAAACATTAAACATCTCAAAATTCCTAGAAGAAGCCAAAAAATATACAATAGATAGCTTCGAAGACTTAAATTACGAAGAGTTATTAAGTTCAGCAATAAAAGGAAAAATAGATAATGAAGCCTTAGCAAAAGGAATATTAAATACAATAGGAAAAGAAACAATAAATTCTATAAAAACAATAGCAAGTATAATGGTAGTTATAATAATACATAGCATATTAAAAAGTTTTAGTGACGGATTAGAAAATAAAGAAATATCTAAAATTTGTTATTATGTACAATACATACTTATAGTAACATTAATAATGTGCAATTTTTCACAAGTAATAGAAATGATAAAAGAATCTATAGAAAATTTAGTATCTTTTTCAAACACACTAATTCCAATATTAATAACATTAGTAATAACAACAGGAAATATAATATCAGCAAATGTACTGCAACCAATACTATTGTTTATAATAACATTTATAGGAAATTTTATATTAAAAGTAATAATACCAATACTGCTTGCTTCAACGGTACTAGGAATAATATCAAAAGTATCAGATTGTGTACAATTAGATAAACTGTCAAAGTTCTTTAAATCATCAATAGTATGGGTATTAGGAGTAGTCTTAACATTGTTTGTTAGCTTAGTTTCAGTAGAAGGAAGTTTAAGCAGTAGTGTAGATGGAGTAACAGCAAAAACAGCTAAAGCAGCAGTTTCAAGCTTCATACCAGTTGTAGGAAAAATATTATCAGACGCAGTAGATACGGTTATAGGATGTACAAGCATACTAAAAAACGCAGTAGGAATAGTAGGAGTTGTAGTAATAATAGGAATATGTATAGCACCAATAATAAGATTATTATTACTAATGTGTACATATTATTTAGGTTCGGCAATTTGTCAACCTATAGCAGATGAAAAAATAGTAAAACTATTAGAACAAATGGGAGATACATTTAAAGTACTTTTAGCAATACTTTGTAGTATATCAGTAATGTTAATAATAGGAACAACATTAGTTATGAAAATATCTAATAGTAGTCTAATGTATAGATAAAATGGGAGAAAAGAAAAATGAACTTTTTAAATACATGGTTACAAGGAATAATAGTATGTGTAATTATAGCGACAATAATAGAATTAATTTTACCAAGTGGAAGTACAAAAAAATACATAAAAGTAGTATTAGGAATGTTTATTGTATTTAATATTATTACACCAGTAATAAATAAAATTACAAAAAATAATTTTGAAATCTCATCAATCATAAATATGGATGAATATTCTAAAAAAATGAAAACATATGAAACATCTAGTCAAAATCAAGTATCTTCAAATGCGAATGAACAAACTATAAAACAAATATATATATCAAAATTAGAAAAAGACATAAAAAATAAATTAAAAGAAAAAAACTATACTGTAAGTAAAATAGAAATAGAAATTAATGAAAATGAAGAATACAGTATAAAACAGATAAATTTATTAGTACAAAAAGATGAGGAAGAAACAGAGGAAAAACAAGCAAATGCAATAGAAATTGAAAATATAGAAACAATAAATATACAAGTCAATGAAAATATAATACCAGAGCAAAAAGAAGAAAATATTTCAGTAAATGAAATAAGTAAAATAAAACAATATTTAGCATCTGAGTATCAAATAAATGAAAAACAAATAAATATAAATTAAAACAAAAGAAAGAAGGGTGTTTTATGTTAGAAAAACAACTAAATAGAATAAAAGAAATTTTTAAAGAAATTTTCGCGCAAGCTGGATTTAATGGTGGACAGATTAATAAAATGGTTTCTTTATT
>CAKPJK010000041.1 GCA_934162615.1 uncultured Clostridia bacterium | reverse complement strand
CTCAAAAAAGTTCAAAAAAATGCACAAATGTTCTAAAAACCATTTCCCCAATTTTTATTGAAATATCAGCTAAAACCATTGATTTCACTAAATTACATAAACGTTTCAAGCACATCTCATAACCCGAAGCCCTTACACATCCAACCACCACCACCCAAATCGAAAAAAACATATTTAAAAAATCAACAACAAATGATATAATTGTAAAAAAGCGAAAGGAAAAAGCAAAAATGAGTCAAAAAAATAGCAACGAAATAACAATAAAAATAAAATGCAAACTAAACGAACTATACAAAATACTAGAAGAAAAAGGATACAAAATAACAAGAAAATTCACAATGGACGACACATATTTCATACCCAAAGAAACCAAATTAGACAAAAACAACACAAGAAAAATCCTATCAAAAGCAGTATTAGTAAGAGACATCAAAGACAAAACATCAAACAAAAGAACAAAACTAATAACATTCAAAATTAAAAACTTTGACAAATCTGGGAACATACTAAGCCAAGAATCTACCAATTGTAATATTCTAGAAATAGACGAAGCAAAAAAACTACTAAAATCAATAGGATATAAAGAAATTATGAATATAAAAGAAAATGACATAGTATACGAAAAAGATGGATTTGAATTAGCAATTAAAGACATAGAAAATGGCGACAATTTAATAGAAATAGAAGAAAATGATGAATTAGATACCACAGAAAAATTAATCCAGAAAGTAAACGAAATAGAAATACCAATTTATACAGATAACTATTTCATAAAAAAAGCAGAAATAGAATTAGATAAAATCTTAACAAAAAAAACCAACACAGAAAAATTCTATGATAACACAAAAAATATGGAACCCAATTACACTGTTAGAAAATTTCTGAAATTAAATATAGAACCAGGAAACGCAGTTGAACTTGGATGTGGAGCAGGAAGGGATACGGTAAGCCTAATAAAAAATGGATGGAATGTACTTGCAATAGATAGAGAAGATGTAGAATCTAGAATTACTGCAAGACTATCAAAAGAAGAACAAAAAAACTTTAAATTTTCAAATCAAAAATTTGAAAGTATAAAATTAGAAAAAAATAATTTAGTCGTTGCCAATTTTAGCCTTCCATTTTGCAATAAAAACAATTTCAAAGAACTATGGGATAAAATTGATGAGAGCATTTTAAAAGATGGGTATTTTGTGGGCAATTTCTTTGGAGACAATGATGAATGGAAAAGTACTAGAAAAGAGATGACCTTCTTAACAAAAGAACAAGTGCTTGAACTTTTTGAAGATTATGAAATAATAGATTTTAAAGAAGTTGAAAAAGATGCTCTTACAGGTTTAGGAAAAATGAAACATTGGCATATATTTAATATAATAGCGAAAAAAATTTAGAATTATAATAATTTAAGGAGATAAACATGATAAAAGAAATAATAAAAGATGTAATGTTTTTATCACAGAAAGCAGAAAAAGCAACAGAAAAAGACAAATATATAGCAAATGATTTATTAGATACATTAAAAGCAAATAAAGAGAGATGTGTAGGGCTTGCCGCAAACATGATAGGGTATAACAAATCAATAATTTGTGTATCAGGAGGATTATATGATTTTATAATGATAAATCCTATTATCACAAATAGAAGCGGAGAGTATGAAACAGAAGAAGGTTGCTTGTCCTTAATTGGAGAAAGAAAGTGCAAGAGATATAAAGAAATTGAAGTGGATTATTTTGACATGAATTTTAACAAACAACACGGAAAATATACAGGATTTGTAGCAGAAATAATACAACATGAAATTGATCATACAAATGGAATAATAATATAAGAATAGAAAAATAGATGCATATTAGACTCATATACCAAAATAAAACTCCCACTATAAAAAATAAAACTAATGAAACAAAATCATTCAACATTCAAATTGAAGCAGTTGATGCAAATGGAAACAGAATTGCAACAGATTATATTTATGTAAATAACTTAAATGCAGGACAAAGCCAAGAATTTAAATCATTTGAATATGTAGAAAGTGAAAAAATAGAGCAACTAAGAAATGCAACATTTAAAATAGTAGAGGCATCAGTGTACTAAAAAGATATAATATATATACAAATAAAAAGTACTTACAGAAACTAATAATCAAAGATTAGTTAAAAAGTAGGTACTTTTTCATTTTATACTACAAAATTACACTCAAATATGATATAATCCTACTAATAAAAAAGGAGGAAAATTAACATGAATGAACCAGTAAAAAAACCAATAGTAACAATAGAAATGGAAGACGGAGGAAAAATAAAACTAGAACTATACCCAAGCAAAGCACCAGAAACAGTAAACAATTTTGTGAATCTAGTACAAAAAGGATTTTATGACGGACTAATATTCCACAGAACAATACCAGGATTCATGGCACAAGGAGGAGACCCAGAAGGAACAGGAATGGGAGGACCAGGATACGGAATAAAAGGCGAATTCAAAGAAAATGGAGTAGAAAACAACATATCACACGTAAGAGGAATAGTATCAATGGCAAGAAGCATGGCACCAAACAGTGCAGGCTCACAATTCTTCATAGTAACAGACGACTCAGAATTCCTAGATGGAAAATATGCAGCATTTGGAAGCGTAATAGAAGGAATGGACGTAGTAGATAAAATTGTAAAATCAAGAGTAATTACAAGAAGTCCATTTGGAGGAGGAAAAGACAGACCAGTAGAACCACCCGTAATGAAAAAAGTAACAGTGGAAACATTTGGAGTAGAATATCCAGAACCACAAAAAATGTAAAATAACATAATACAATTTCAATATAAAAAAGGAGGAATAGATATGGATTCAACAACAATAAAAAGAGAAAAATGCTGTGGATGTATCATAATAAAAGATAATAAAGTCCTATTAATAAAACAAACACAAGGACATTGGGGGTTCCCCAAAGGACATGTAGAAGATAATGAGACAGAGATTGAAACTGCAATTAGAGAAGTAAAAGAAGAAACTAATTTAGACGTAGAAATAGTTGAAGCTAATAAAAGATACACAATGGAATATGAAACGGATACAGGAGCAATAAAACAGGTCGTGTTTTTTAGTGCAAAATACATAGGAGGAAAAATAAAAGCACAAGAATGCGAAGTAAGTAATATACAATGGCTAAACTTTGAAGAGGCACTTAAAACAATTACATATGATAATACCAAAGAATTATTTAAGAAATATTTAAAGGAGGAAAAATATGTGTACAGCGGCAACATATAAAACAAAGGATTTCTATTTTGGAAGAACATTAGACTATGAGTTCTCATATGGAGACGAAATAACAATAACGCCAAGAAATTATGAATTCAAATTCAAAGAAAAAGAGCCTATAAAAACACACTATGCCATAATTGGGATGGCATATGTAGCAGAAAATTATCCGCTATATTATGATGCGATTAACGAAAAAGGTTTAGGAATGGCAGGACTAAATTTCGTTGGAAATACACACTATAACACCAGTCAAAAAGAAAAAGATAACATAACACAGTACGAATTTATACCATGGATTTTAAGTCAATGTGAGACAGTAAAACAAGCAAGACAATTAATAGAAAAAATGAATTTCTTAAATGAACCATTTAACGAAAAATTACCGTTGGCACAACTACATTGGATAATCGCAGACCAAGATGAAGCAATAACAGTAGAAGCAGTGAAAGAGAAAATAAAAATATACGAAAACCCAGTAGGAGTATTAACAAATAATCCACCATTTGATAAGCAAATGTTTGCATTAAACAACTATATGAATTTATCACCAAAATCACCTGAAAATAAATTTGCAAAAAATCTTAATTTAGAAAGATACAGTAGAGGAATGGGAGCAATAGGACTTCCTGGAGATTTGTCATCACAATCAAGATTTATAAGAGCCAGTTTTGTAAAAATGAATTCAATATCAAAAGACACAGAAGAAGAAAGTGTAAGCCAATTTTTCCACATTCTTAACTCAGTAGACCAACAAAGAGGTTGCTGCGAATTAGATGATGGAAAATATGAAATAACACTGTATACCTCATGCTGCAATGCAAATAAAGGAATATACTATTACACAACATATAATAATCATCAAATAACAGCAGTAGACATGAACAAAGAAAATCTAGATAGCAAAGAACTAATAAGATGGCCATTAATAACAGTAGAACAAATAAGAATACAAAACAAATAAAATGTAAAAATATCAAAAAAAGAACAAACAAAACAACCTCAATTTATAAAATACCGTCCAAAGTTTCAAATAAAAAATAGAAGTAAAAAAACTTACGGAAAAACAAAAAGAGAGTAAATATTACAAGAAAATTCCCAAATGTAATATTAATATAATAAAAAAATAATAAAAGGAAAAAATAGGCATTAAACGCGAAAATCCGTAAATAAAAATAAACAAAAAATAAAAACAAGTGCAGTTGACACTTGTTTTTTTATATTTATAATATTAAGAAGAAATCGCAAGAAAAAGTATAGAAAAAGAGTGCCAAAAATAGCGTAAAAGAGATGCTAACAAGTAAAGCAAGAAAACACAAAAGAAATGGAGGGAAAAGCGTGAAAAAAATGCAAAAAGAAATTGCAAAAAAAACAGCTGTAGTAATATTTGCAATAATAATATTATTATGCTCAACATACACAAAAGCAACCTCTATTTCAGTAACACCAACAGAAAACCAATACTTAGAACTAAGAGCAGCAACAATAAACACAATGGACAACCAAGACAAACAAATAATATTTGAACTCTGGGGTCATGATATAGAATTCAAAGGATTTGACGTCAGATTCACATATGACACAAGTCAATACACACCATCAAATATAGAAACAAATGCAGAAACAGAAGACGAAACAGAATTCTTCAAATTTGAAAACGAATTCACAGACTCATTAGAACTATTCACAATACCATATGATGGACAAGAAAAAGGCGGAATGAGAGCAATAATCTCATTTAATCCGCCAGTAACAGAAACAGAACACATAAAAAACAAAGAAAATGTAGGAATGATAGTAGACACAGGTGGAGACGTATTAATAGGAAAAATGAGTTTCAAAATGAACACAAATAAATTTGATATAAGCAGTTTCAAACTAGAAACATCAAACAATAATAGTCCAAAAACAGGAATAAAAATAAATGTAGACGGAGGAAAAACATACTACGAAGATCAAACATCATTCAGATTCACAGACAAAACAGAATCAAAAGACGCAGACCTAAGTAACATCATATTAAGTAAAGGACAGCAAGCAACAGAAGAAGAACAAGAAACTACATATAAAGAATACGAATACACACCAAAATTTGACAAAAACACACAAGACTATGAACTAAGCTTATTAGAATACATGGACAGCATAGACTTAACCGCAATAAAAAGTGATGAAAAATCAACGCTAAAACTAAAAATTGCAAAAAGAGATGAAAGCGGGAATATAATAAAAGACGGAAACGGAAATGTTATATATGAAGAAAAAGAAATAATAAGTGGCGAAAGAAATGAAATCATATTAAATAAAATTGGTGAAGAAGACACAAAAATAACAATTAAAGTAACTGCAGAAGACACAAGAATTACAAAAGAATACAACATAACAATAAAAAAGCCATACGGCATAATAAAAGGAAATATAAAAACACTTCCAACACAATCAAAAGGAATATATAAAGCAACAGTAAGGATATACAAGACAGAAGATGTGAGAAAAATAATAGACTGGGGAACAGTAGAAAATGGAAAAACAGACAAATTACATGAACAACTACTACAACTAGAATCGAAAGATGAAGATACAAAAGATGATGGTACATATGAAATATATGTAATACCAGGAAAATATGATATCTTACTGGATAAAGCAGGATATCTAGACCATATATACACAAAAAGAACGGTGGACAAAGATAAAACAATAGATTTAGGAGAGAAAGAACTAAAAGCAGGAGACATAAACAAAGATCGGAGTAATACAAATACTTGACTTATCATCACTTATGAATGTATATGGAAAAGATTCAACCAGCCAAGAATATGACCAGAAATACGATTTTAATGACGACAAAGAAATACAAATATTAGATATGTCAACGCTAATGTCAAATTACTCAGAATCAAGAGAAATAGAATAAAAGGAAAGGAAAATAAAAATGGGAAAATTAAAAGAGAAAAACAAATTCTTTACAAAAACCAAAATATGTGCACTAATGCTTTTAGTAGCAATAATAACAAATATGTTCTCACCATATAGCGTACTATTGCAAGAATCACAAGCAGCAACTCCTGCAGCAGGAGAACCATATTATGAATTATCTATAAGACCAATAGATGATGTAAACACAGTTGATGAAGACAACTGGACAGATGAAACATATTACTATTATTATGATTACTATAGAGAAGCTGTTGATACAACAGACGATTACTCAGGAACAAGAATAGTATTCATAGATTTAAAAGTAAAAGGATGTTCAACAGTAAATGGAGCAGACATAAACTTAAAATATGATAACAGTAAATTAATACCAGCACAAGAATCATACACTGGATCAGGAAGAAATAAAAAATACTTTATACAAAATGCAACAGGATTTACAAACTCAAATTCAAAATCAAACCAAGATTTCGCAACAATAGGCTGGGGAACACAAGCAATAAATGAATTATACACAGATGAAAGTAGAATTAGAACAGGTGGATCAGTAGCCCCAGGACAACAATACATAACAGATGGAGAAATAGTAGGAACATTCATGTTCAAACTAGCAGATGGAATGACACTAGATGACTTAGACACATCAACATTTTCATTAGTACCAGCAACAGGACTAAGCGAAGGGTTACAAATAGCATACTGGCCAAATGGAGTACAAAATTCAGTAGTAGGCTCAGATTATTTAGTATTTGATGGATTTGCAGCAAGTACAAAAAAGACAGTTTCAAGTATTGCAATAAAAACAGAACCAACAAAAACAGAGTATTACAATACAGAAAAATTAGATCTTACAGGTGGTGTTTTAACAGTATCTTACAGTGACAACACAACTGAAGATATAAGTATAACAGATGCATTAGCATCAGGAGACTTAACATTAAGTGCAACAACTGCAAACGTAAACAAAAAAGTAACATTAAAATATAAAGATAAAACAACAGACTTTTCATATTATTTATTAGACAGTATAAACGCAAACAAAGCATTAACAAATATGAATTATGAACATGGCGACCAAATAGACTATACAGGCGGAGAATTAAATGCAGTATATACAGATGCAAATGGAGCAACAAAAACAAAAATATTAAATATAAAAGATAACATAGCATCAAAAGAACTAACAACTAGTGCAACAACTGCAGATGTAGACAACCCAACAATAACATATACATATCATTACAAAACAACAACAATGAACTTAAACATAACAGACCCAGTAACAAGTATATCAATAACAAAACAACCTACAACACTAACATATAATGATGGAGATACAATAAACTTAACAGGTGGAGAAATTACACCAAGAACAAAAAGCGGAAAAAGCCTAGAAGCAGTAGATATGACAAACAACAAAGTAACAGTAGATAAAAAAGTTGCAAACATAAATGATGTACCAGCAGCAAGCAGATGGACAATTGCTGGAGGAGATGGGTTACAAGCAGGAAATCAAACAATAACAGTAACATACGAAGGAAAAACAGCAAGTTTTGACATAGTAGTAAATGATACTATATCAAGTGTATCAGTAACAACACAACCAACAGCAAATAACAAATATGGAACACCAGCAAATCAATTAAAATTTGATGGTGTAGTTGCAACAGTATCAACAACAGGTGGAGGAAAGTTTACAGTTGGAGCAAATTCATTAAAAATAGATACATCAAAATATAATCCAAACACGCTAACAGAACAACAATTAAGTGCAAGTTATGGAACTGAAACAGCAACAAATAAAGTAAAACTAATATTAAAAAATTACGCAACAGGTGTTACAGTAAAATTCCCAACAACACAATTTGATTACAATACAACTCTTGATGAAGTTATAGAAGATGCAACATATGTAGAAAATTATGCAGATGGAACAAAAAGCATAGACAAACCAGTAACAAATAGTATGGTAACAGGATATGTACAAAGACCAGAAGCATCATTATTTGATAACAAACATTTATATGACGAAAATTTAACAATAACAATAGGGGAATTTACAAACAATCAAGTAATAACAATAAAAGACGTATTAAACAACATATCAATGGGAACAAAACCAAATAAAATAACATTTGGATATGGTGAAACATTCACTTCAAATGGTGGAATAATAAATGGAAACTACGCAAGTGGAGCAGTAGCTAAGATATCAATAGGAAATAGCAATGTAACACTTACAGAAGCAGATGGAAGTCCAATAAACATGAGTCCAGCATCAAGTGAATTCACAAATGGAAAGGCAACAAAAACAATAAAAGTAACATACACAGAAAATGGAAAAGCATATACAACAACATATGATATAAAAATTGAAGATGAAATAAGCAAAATAGAAATGGCCACAAATCCAAAAATATCATATAAATACGGAGAAGCACTATCAACAGAAAATGGAACAATAAATGTAATATACAAATCTTCAATAACAGATACTGTTAAATTAGATGATGCAACTGTAACAGAAGCGGATGGAAATGAATTTGACAATACAATATTAGGAACAAGAAATTTAACAGTAACATATGGAGGAAAAACGACAAGTTATGAAATAAGTGTAAAAGACTATGTAACAGGAATAAGCATTACTCCAGATGCTATAACCGGAGAATACAATAGTGAATTACAAGATTTAATTAACGATAATAATATTATATACATAATCACATATGCAAAAGCAGGAGCCCAAACCCCAACGGCTCTAACAGAGAGTATGGTAAGTGGATATAATAAAACAAATGCAGGAGACCAGGCACTAACAGTGACATATCAAGATACAGATACAGAAAGTGCAACAAATGGTCAAAAATTTATAGCAAATTTAAAAGTATCATTAAGTAATCCAACGCAATCAATAGCAATAAAACAAAAACCAACAAAAACAGAATATGGATATGGAGATACATTAGATTTAAGTAATGGAACAATAACAATAACAAAAGCAAACG
>CAKPJK010000040.1 GCA_934162615.1 uncultured Clostridia bacterium | reverse complement strand
ATTTCTAATTTTGTTGATTGGGTAGAAAAACAAGAGATTGAAGAAGATAATTATGAAAAATCAATTGAAGAAATGAAGGCAAAAGGATTATATAAATAAGAAAATTTGCCGAGTGGTATAAAGAATTTTATATGTAGTATGAAAGAAGGGAAAAATATGAAAATAGCAGTAGCAGGAACAGGATATGTAGGACTATCTTTAGCAACATTACTTAGCCAAAATAATGAAGTAATGGCATTAGATATAATACCTGAAAAAGTAGAAATGATAAACAACCGTATATCACCAATAAAAGATGAATACATAGAAAAATATTTTAAAGAAAAGAACTTAAACTTAAAAGCAACTTTAGATTATAAAGAGGCTTTAAAAGATGCAGAATATGTCATTATAAGTACGCCAACAAATTATGATGAAGAAAAAAACTATTTTGATACATCAAGTGTTGAAGATATAATAGAAAAAGTAAAAGAAGTATGTGATAAAAATAAAACAACAATGGTAGTAAAATCAACAATACCAGTTGGATTTATAAAAAGTATTAAAGAAAAATATAATATAGACAACATATTCTTTTCACCAGAATTTTTAAGAGAAGGAAAAGCATTATATGATAATCTTTATCCTTCAAGAATTATTGTAGGTGAAAAGAGTAAAAGAGCTGAAATATTTGCTAAACTATTATTAGATTCTGCAGAGAAAAAAGAAGTAAATGTATTATATATGGATTCAACAGAAGCAGAAGCAGTTAAACTATTTGCCAATACATATTTGGCTTTAAGAGTAGCATATTTTAATGAGTTAGATACTTATGCAAAAATAAAAGGATTAAATCCAAAAGACATAATAGATGGAGTATGCTTAGATCCTAGAATTGGAAATCACTATAATAACCCTTCTTTTGGTTATGGTGGATATTGCTTACCAAAAGATACAAAACAATTACTTGCAAACTATAAAGATGTTCCACAAAATTTGATACAAGCTATAGTTACAGCTAACACAACTCGTAAAGAGTTTATTACAGAAGAAGTGTTAAAACAAAAACCAGAAGTTGTAGGAATCTACAGATTAACAATGAAATCAGGTTCAGACAACTTCAGATCAAGTGCTATACAAGATATTATTAAAAACTTAAGAGCAAATAATATAAAAGTTATTATTTATGAACCAACATTGGAAAAAGAGGAATTTGATGGATTTAAAGTAATAAATGATATTAATGAATTTAAGAAAATTTCTTCAATAATATTAGCAAACAGACAAGAAGAACTATTAGAAGATGTAAAAGAAAAAGTTTATACAAGAGATTTATATACAAGAGATTAATATTTAATGTAAAAAGTATAGTTCAAAAGCTATACTTTTTACATTTATTCACAAAAAAATACTAAAAATATATTGCACATAATTAACAAATTAGATATAATAATTACATATAAAAACGAAGGAGAAGGGAAAGAAAAATGGAAGAATTAGACTTAAAAGAATTATTTAATATGTTTTGGACAAGAAGAGTACAAATGTTACTAATTGTCCTTATTTTTGTGCTTATCGGAGGTGTATACTCATACATATTCGTAACTCCAAAATATAGTGCATATACTACATTATTGTTAGCAACAACAGAAGATTCATCAAATGGCAATAAAACAATTACATCAGCAGATATATCTTTAAGCAATAACTTAGTTGCAACATATAGTGAGTTAATTAAAAGCAAATCTGTTTTAGGAGAAGTTATTAGTAACTTAAATATAGAAAAACAAGAAGAAACATTAAAGAAAAATGTCTCTGTTAGTGCAGTAAAAAGTACACAAATAATTAGAATAGATATTACAGATGAAGACCCATACGAAGCAAAAATAATAGCAAACGAAGTAGCTAAAGTTTTTACAAAACAAGTATCTGAGAGATTTAAAATAAATAATGTACAAGTAGTAGACAAAGCAGAAGAACAAACTTCACCAAGTAATGTAAATCATATAAAAGATATAGTAATGTTTGTATTTATAGGTTTAGTTGTAGCTTGTATATATGTAATAATAGCTAATATGCTAGATACAACAGTAAAAGCAAAAGAAGATATTGAAAGAAAACTTGGACTTTCAGTTTTAGTTGAAATACCAAATTGTAATTTTGACGAAACAACAAAGTCAATAATGGCAAAAAAAGGAGGTAAAAGATAATATGAAAAAAGAAATTATAACTTATAGAGATCCAAAATCTCCTATATCAGAAATATTTAGAACATTAAGAACAAATGTGCAATTTGCCAACACAAAAAGAGGACTACATTCTTTACTAATTACATCTACAGCACCAGGTGAAGGAAAAAGCTGGGTGGCTAGTAACTTAGCAGTAGCTTTTGCACAAGCAGGAAAAAAAGTAATACTTGTTGACTGCGATATGAGAAAAGGAAGACAGTTCTCAATATTTGGAGTTTCACCAACACCAGGTCTTTCAAACTTTTTATCTGGTATAAATTCAGATGGAAGAGAAAGTAACCCTAATATATTGTCATATATTAAAGAAACAGAAGTTGAAAATTTATATATTATTACAGCTGGAAATATTCCACCAAACCCATCAGAATTATTAGTTTCAGAACAAATGATGGAAGCAGTAGACCAACTTAAATCTGTATGTGATTTGGTTATATTTGATGGAACACCAAGTTCACTAGTTACAGATGCAGTTATTATATCTCGTTATGTAGATACTACTTTAATTGTATCTGCATACAAAACAACAAAAATGGATGACTTAGCAAAAGT
The DNA here is from genome assembly GCA_934162615.1 of uncultured Clostridia bacterium. Taxonomy (GTDB): domain Bacteria; phylum Bacillota; class Clostridia; order TANB77; family CAG-508; genus CAG-269. The sequence continues at coordinate 6,434 of CAKPJK010000040.1, read as the reverse complement.
AAAAAGAGACATAGAAAATGTTGGCGGAAAGATAGCAGGTGTAGTTATAAATAAAATGCCAATTTCACAAAAACAATACTATGCAAATTATTACTATGGTAATTCAAATTTAAATATGAAAACTTCAAGACAAAGAGTAAACACAAGAGCTAGAGACGAAGAAACAGAAATAGACAGAAAAAGACAAGAATTAAAAGAAAAATCAAGAAATGTAATAAATCAAAACAAAGAAGAAAAGACAATTAATATACAAAAAGAAGAAAGTCAAACAAAAACAGTAAAAACAACACATAAACCAGAAAAAAAACAAAATGCAATATACGATTTTGAAAAAGAAGAGAATAACGAAAATAAAGTAGTTAGTTCAGAAAACTTACTAAAACAAATGAACAAATATATAGATGAAGAAAAAGAAAAACTAAAAAGAGGAGAAAACTAATGATAGATTTTCATAGTCATATTATATATGGAGTAGATGATGGTGCTGAATCTGAAAGTATGTCTGTAAGACTTGTAAAACAGGCTAAAATAGCTGGTTTTCATAGCATTATTTTAACACCACATTATATGGAAGATTATTATGAATGCCCAGCAATTCAGATAAATAAAAAAATGAAATTAATAAAAGAATTATGCGAAAAAGAAGGGCTAGATGTTGAATTATATCAAGCTAATGAGGTATATATAAATAATAAAATAGTAGACTTATTAAAAGACAATACAATAAGTACTATAAACGGAAGTAGGTATATACTATTTGAAGTTCCAATGAATGAGGAACCTATAAATTTATTAGAAGTAATATACAAACTAAAGGAAAATGGAAATATACCAGTTTTAGCACATCCAGAAAGATATACATTTATACAAAAAGATCCAAATAGATTATTAGAACTTGCAGACTTAGGAGTATTATTTCAATCAAACTATGGAAGCATAGTAGGTTTATATGGAAAAGAGGCTAAAAAAACTGTAAAATTACTTATAAAAAATAATTTTATACATTTTTTAGGCACAGACATACATAAACCTGCAACTATTTATGGAAAAGTAAACTGGGCCAAAGATGAATTAAGGAAAATTATTTCAGAAGAACAAATAGAAGACTTAACAGAAAATAATGCTAGAAAAGTATTAAATGATGAAAATTTAGATATAATACCACCAACAAAAATAAAACTAAGTTTTTTTGAAAAAATTTTTAATAAATAAACAGAAAACTATTGAAAAATGTATTAAAAAAATATAAAATATAAAAGAACAAAAGAAAATAAGGAGGAACAAAAGATGCCAATTATCAATTTATCACAACCATTTAATATTCTTGTAGCTTTAGTATTATATATTTTAGTAGTATTATTAGCAAGAGAAATTAAAAGAAGTAATGTAACATGTGTTTTATTACTTGCATTTTTAACAATTATAGTAGGACATTGTGTAGAGTATGTTATAGTACAAGATCCAACAGGAGAAATACTAAAAACATTATCACATTGCATAGCTGTTGACTTTGTATTTATATTCTTATCATTTATTGCATATTTATGGACAGATGATATAGAATCAAAAGAAAGAAAAATAAAAAGTATTGACAACAGTTTAGATTGGTTCTGGAAAAAAGTTTAAAAAATATAATTTTATAGACAAAAATAGAAAAAAGTGTTAAAATGTGTACCAACAACATCTTAGCACTTTTTTATTTTTGAAAGTGCATAAAAACTAATATAAGGAGTAAAAAATGAACGAAGAATTAGATGTAAAACAAATACTAAAATTTATGTACCAAAGAAAAAATATTTTAATATGTATATTGCTAATATCTTTAATAGTAGGAGTACTATATACATTTGTAATAAAAAGACCAGTATATGAGTCAAACACTCAAATTTTAATAGATAAAGCAGATGCATCTATAGAAAACTATATAACTGGAAATGATATTTTAAAATCAAAAAGTTTAGATGTAAAATTTGATAAGGCAAGCAAAATAATTAAAGTTACAGCAACTAACAGGAAAAAAGATGAAGCATTCAATGAAGTAAATAGATATATGGACGTGGTAGAAAAGAAATTACAAGAAACTTATGGAATAAAAACATTTAAAATATTAGAAACACCACAAGTAGCTGAAACACCAAACAATGCATCTTATATAAAAGATATTTTAGAATGCTTAATAATAGGAATAATTGGCTATATAGGCTATATTATAGTTTTAATTAATTTTATAGGAATAATAAATGCTTCAAAAATAGAAAATATTGCAAAAATAAATGTACTTGGAAAAGTAAGTATGGAAAAAATGCCTAAAAATAAAATGTTTAGTAAAAAGACAAAAGAACAAATAAAATATAGAACAAGCAATGAAAAAATAAAAAATGAATTAAAACGAATAGAAACAAATATAGAATTGAACAAAGAAATTGAAAAACCAAAAATTATAACATTTACAGGAGTAAATAAAGAATCAGGAACAACCTATATTGTAAATAATTTAGCTATTCAATATACTAAAATATATAGTAAAGTATTAATAATAGATGCAAATGTATTTACAAAGACTATATCTAAAGAATATAAGTTAGAAAGTAAAGAAGGATTTACTAATATAATAGAAGATTCAAGTTTAGAGAATATAGAAAATAGAATAAAAAACACAGAAATAGAAAATTTATACGTTTTACCAGTTGGAAATATAGAAATAGAAGAAGAAAAGTTTTTACAAGGAACATTGGAAAATATATTGAAAATACTAAAAAACAATTACGATATTATTTTAATAGATACAGCATCAATAAATGAAAAAGTTATTCCAATGCCACTTGCAAAAGTAGCAGATGCAACAATAGCAGTAGTAAAAGAAGAAAAGACAAAGGTAGAAGATGTAGAAAAAGCTAAAATAGCTATAGAAAATATTGGAGGGAAAATTTCAGGAGCAATACTAAACAAGGTGAATTAGTTGATTTAGAACAAATAAAATAGAAATATTAAAACTGTATGAGATAAAGAATAAGAAAAATAAGTATAATATTAAAAAATTAAATCATATTGTAGCAAAAATAAATTCCAATTCATAAAATATACAAAAATATGAAGGGAGTTTATTTTTTTATGGATTATGAAATATTAATGAATGGTAATGTAAGAATAGGTATGCAAGCACCAGATTTTGAAGCGGAAACCACAATGGGAAAAATAAATTTAAATCAATATAGTGGAAAATGGGTGGTGTTATTTTCTCACCCAGGAGACTTTACCCCCGTATGAGCATACAATTTGGGGAAATATCAGAAACGCTTGATATTGCTTAACATTTCTTTAATCGATAACGTACTCTATAATAAATAAAAATTGCCACAAAATCAATCGTGAGGCGATTGATTAGGAAGATTTAGCAATCATAACTAAATATGATAAAAGTAATTTAGAAATTGTAGATACTCAACTAAATTATCAATATCAAAAGTTAAAAGAAGAGTTTCAAAAGAGCCGATTTGAACATAAAGATACGATAGCTAAATACTTTACAGTGTTCCTGTCAAAATTATCCAATGGATAATTTTGACAGGATTGTGGTATTATATGAATTAGAAAAATAGAAATTTGTTGAAATGGAGGATTGATTATGAAAAAAATAAAACAGGAATATTATTAATTATATTAGGAAACTTATTATATTTAGTTTATATATTTTTTTGTAAAGAGGTGTAAATATGAGTGATTCAAAAGAAAATGTTGATGTATTAAAAATGTATGGAGAAGACAGTACTATACAAAGAGATGAATTTTTAAAAAAGCATAACTTAAATGAAAATGGGCTTACTAGTAAACAAGCTGAAATTAATATTAAGAAAATTGGTCTTAACGAAACAAAAAAGGCTAAACCTAAGAAGTGGTATAATTATTTACTACAAAGTTTACTAACACCTTTTAACTGCATTTTAATTGGTATTTCAATTATCTTAATATATACAGATATATATTTAGCAATAGAACCAAGCTATGCAAATATAATAGTCATAGTAATTTTAGTTACTGCAAGTACTTTATTAGATTTTTTTGAGTCATATAGATCTAATAAGGCAGCAGAAAAATTAAGGGAAATAGTTGAAACAACTACTACAGTTATTAGAGATAGCAAAGAAATAAATATACCAGTTAAAAATGTAACTTTAGGAGACATTGTTTTATTGTCTGCTGGAAGTATTATACCAGCTGATTTAAGAATAATCGAATCAAAAGACTTATATGTAGGACAGGCTTCATTAACTGGAGAATCAGATAATATAAAGAAAACCGTTGAATTAGAAAACAATCAAGAAGAATTAGACAGTATATCGGATTTTGATAATATCTGTTTTATGGGTACAAATGTTGTATCTGGTTCAGCAAAAGGTGTTGTAATAAAAGTTGGAGATTCAACATATTTTGGAAAAATAGCAAATACTGTAACTTCTGGAAAAGAAAAAACAGCATTTCAAAAAGGAATTGAAAGTATAAGTAAATTATTAATTAGAATTATGATTTTTATGATTCCAATAGTATTTTTAATAAATGTGGAAAAACATGATATTATTCTAGCATTTACTTTTGCTGTTGCAATAGCCATTTGCATAACACCACTATTGTTACCTGTTATTTTGTCTTCAAGTTTATCTAAAGGTGCTGTGAGAATGTCAAAAAAGAAGACTATTGTTAAGAAGTTAGATTCAATTCAAAACTTTGGAGCAATGAACATATTCTGTACAGACAAGACAGGAACATTGACAGAAGATAAGATTGTTCTGGAAAGATACTTGAATGTAAATGGAGAAGAAGATTTTGATATTTTAAAATATGCTTTTTTAAATGCTTATTTGCAAACAGGTCTAAAGAGTAATATAGACGAGGCAGTAGTTGCTAAAGCTAAAACTATTGGAATTGAGAATAGTGTAGAAAAATATAAAAAAATAGATGAAATTCCTTTTGACTTTTCTCGTAGGTGTTTATCTGTAGCAGTAGAAATAGATAATAAAGATGAATTAATAACCAAAGGTGCTGTTGAAGAAATTCTAAATATTTGTACAACATTTGAATATAAGGGACAAACGGCAAAACTTACAAATGAAAAAATAGAAAATATGAGAAAAATTTGTAAAGACTTAAATGAGGAAGGTTTTAGAGTTGTTGCCATTTGTAAAAAAATTATAACTAATAATAAAAAAGATTTTAATAGCACTGATGAAAAGGACATGACTTTATTAGGCTTTATTGGTTTTCTTGATCCACCAAAGGAAAGTGCAAAAGAAGCAATAGAAGGCTTAAACAATGCAGGAATAAGAGTTATGGTTCTTACAGGTGATAATGTTGAAGTTACAAGATGTGTTTGCAATAAAGCAGGGATAAATTCAAAAGAAATCATAACTGGAAATAAAATAGATGCCTTATCAGATGTAGCACTATCAAGATTATTAAAAAGAATTAATATATTTGCAAAACTTTCTCCAATACAAAAAGCAAGGATTGTTAGAGTTTTAAAACAAAATGGAAATGTTGTAGGATATATGGGAGATGGAATAAACGATAGTCCAGCGTTAACAAATTCCGATGTTGGAATTTCTGTTGATACTGCAGTTGATATAGCAAAAGAAACTGCGGATATTATATTACTTGAAAAAGACCTTAATGTACTATTAGATGGTGTAATGGAACGGAAGAAAAACATATGTAAATTTAATGAAATATATAAAAATGGCAACAAGCTTCAACTTTGGGGAAGTAGTTTCAGTAATTATTGCAAGCATTGTACTACCATTTTTACCTGAAACACCAATTCAACTATTAGTAGAAGGATTATTATATGACTTTGGTCAAATGACAATTCCGTTTGACAATGTAGATAAAGAATTGATTGGAAAGCCAAAAAAATTAAATATAAAAAGCTTAAAAAGGTTTATGTTTTTTATGGGTCCTGTAAGCTCACTATTTGATATAGTTGTATTTTTACTATTATGGTTTGTTTTCACAGTTAGAGATGTTACACACTTTCAAACAATATGGTTCACTTACAGTATAGTATCAAATTTAATAGGAATGCACATTATAAGAACGGCAAAAACACCATTTATACAAAGTAATGCACATAAGGCTGTTTATATATCTTCAATTCTGTTAATTATAATAGGAATTTTAGTACCATTTACGCCTCTAGGAACTGCGATAGGCTTAGCACCAATTGCATTAAAATATATTTTCATGATATTTGGAGTCACATTCTTATATTGTATTGTAGCAAGCTATGCAAAGAAAATTTATATAAAGAAATATAAGGAATGGATATAGAAATAATTGAAAATTACACAATTTAGTAATTAGTTGGAAAAATAGTAAGTTATTGTTTAGATTAGTTTGAAATACAACTAATCTATTTTTATATAACTATTTAGAAAAAAATC
>CAKPJK010000039.1 GCA_934162615.1 uncultured Clostridia bacterium | reverse complement strand
AACATATCTTCTTTGTAGTGGTCCCAGTGTCCTGAAACTTTGTATAATTCTGTATTTGCAAGTGATGGTGTATATACATGTTGATATCCCATTTCTACTTCTTTATCTTGAATATATCTTTCTAATAATCTTCTTACTGTTGCACCATTTGGTAAATACATAGGAAGTCCTGAACCAACTAATGGGCTTGTCATAAATAATTCTAGGTCTTTTCCTATTTTTCTGTGGTCACGTTGTCTTGCTTCTTCCAGTTTTTGCATGTATTCGTCAACTTGGCTTGCTTTTGGGAATGATATTGCATAAATTCTTTGTAACATTTTATTATGCTCGTCACCTCTCCAGTATGCACCTGATGATGATAATATTTTAACTGCTTTTACTTTTCCTGTTTTCATTAAATGTGGTCCTGCACATAAGTCTGTAAAATCACCTTGTTTATAGAAACTAATTTCCTCTCCATCTGCTAAATCATTTATTAACTCTTGTTTATAAGGTTGTCCGTCCATTAATTTTAATGCATCTTGTTTTGGTAAAGAAAATCTTTCTATTTCTATATCTTCTTTAATGATTTTTTTCATTTCCGCTTCTATTTTTGCTTTGTCTTCGTCTGTAAATGGTTTTTCTACATCAAAATCATAGTAAAATCCATTTTCAATACTTGGTCCTATTGCAAATTTTACATTTGGAAATAGTCTTTGTACTGCTTGTGCCATTATGTGTGATGTTGTGTGCCAATATGCTTTTTTTCCATCTAAACTGCTGTCAAATGTTTCTATGCTTAAGTTACAGTCTTCTTGTAATTCATATCTTAAGTCTTTTACTTCTCCGTTTACTATTCCGCAAGTTGCTACTCTTGCTAGTCCTTCACTTATTTGTTTTGCTACTTCAAATATTGTGCTTCCTTGTTCAACTTCTTTTATTGAACCATCTTTTAATGTTAATTTAATCATTTTATTCCTCCTTTTGGAATGTAAAAACACTCCCATAGATTTTTACATCTATAGGAGTGCATTTATTACACGGTTCCATCCTAATTTTTACTTAATTAAAAGATTATAACGCATCTTACACGTTTGGCTTATTCACCAAAAACTTAAAGAGTTAGTTTTTCAAATATGTTTTCTTGAACTTGCTTTCAGCCACGGCTAGTTCTCTCTTTTTAGTAACCTTTATTTTACTTTTTCTCTTATTTGCTTTTTTCTATTACATTTTTATTTTAATACTTTTTTATTTAAAAGTCAATTATTTTACGCTCTTGGATGAGCTTTTTTATAAATATCTTTTATTCCGTCATCTTGAAATTGCATATATACTTGTGTTGATGATATATCTGAATGTCCAAGCATTGTTTGGATTGATTTTAAGTCTGCACCATTTTGTAATAAATGTGTTGCAAATGAATGTCTTAAAACATGTGGTGTTATGTCTTTTGTTATATGTGCTTGTTCTTTATAATATTTTATAATTTTCCAGAAACCTTGTCTTGTTAATCTTTGTCCATTAACATTTACGAATAATGCTTTTTCGTTATCATCTTTTAATAGTATTTCTCTTGCATGGTCTGTATATTCTTTTAATGCTTTTAATGACATTTTTCCTAATGGTATTATTCTTTGTTTATTTGCTTTTCTGCAGTTTACAAAACCTTCTTTAAAATCAATGTCATCTATATCTAATGATATAATTTCTGTAACTCTCATTCCTGTTGCATACGCAAATTCTAGCATTGCCTTATCTCTTATTCCTTTTAAGTCTATGTCTTTTGGTTGTTCTAGTAATAATTCTACTTCTTTAGATGTTAATACACATGGTGCTTTTTTCTCTACTTTTGGTGATTGTATGTTTTTTGTTGGATCTTTTTTTACTTTTCCTTTTTTTAATACATATTGATAAAAAGATCTTATTGAAGCGATACATCTTGAAATAGTTGAAGGTTTTTTGCCTAATTCCTCTAAATATTCAATATAGTTGTGCATTACTTCTTCATCAACTTTATTATATGCTACTTCGCATCCTTCTATATATCTTCTGAATTGTTTTAAGTCTCTTTTGTATGATTGTAATGTGTTGTTTGATAATTTTTTGTCATTTTCTAAAAATTCAAAAAAAAGTTTTAATTGTTTTTCCATTTTTCCCTACCCCTATATTCAAAATATTTTATTTACATAAATTCTTTATATGTTATATCAAACAATTGCAAAAAAGTAAATAGATTTTTAAAAATATTTAATAAAATTTTTCAAAATATTTGTTGATATTAATATCTCTACCATTGCAGAGATACATAAACAGCATAACATAATCACTGAAAATATTGTGTGTCTAAGTACTTCCACTTTTATATTTTCTTTGTTCCTGTCTTTTACTATTGATTTATATAATTTAAATCCACTTACTCCTATTGCTAATATTGCTGGTATAAGTATTATATTTTGCAATATTAGTGCTATCAATATAAACATTATTCCTTTTCCAGTTCCTAATGTTGCGATAACTGTTGCTATTGTATAACCTAAGCAAAATCCTTTATACATTATTAATCCAAATACTATTGGTATTCCTATAACTGTTGTTCCAAAAAACCATAATGTTATTGCAAGTACTATATTCTGCATTATTGTTGTTTTTAACAATGTTGATGTTTCTAAGTCTTGAGTGTTTTTTAGCTTTTCTATAAATTGTTGCATATAATTTGTAATTTCTGTAAGTTGTGATTCTTCACTGTTATTTATAAACAATACTCCCAAAAAAATTCCCACTAAAAATAGTAGAGTTACTAATATATATTCTTTTTTGTTATTTATTACATGGTTTAGTATAGTATCCCAAATTTTTAATCGTTTGTTTCTTTTCATAAAAAATCTCCTTATCTTTTTCACATTTATACATAATGTGTATTCGATAAAGAGATTTTTAGAACTATTATATATAGTAAATTCTTACTATTAAAAACCTAGATTTTTTATAAAATTTTTCCGTAGTTTCCTCCACCACCAGATTGAACTTTTGCATTTCCTGTTCTTGCTTTTTCTATTGAGTTTGCAACTTTTTCACCTACAACTGCTTCTATATCATCTTTTGATAATTTATGTAATATATTCATCTCAGTTTCAAAATTGTCTAATAATTTTTCTATTGTTTTTCCACCAACACCTGGTATAAATCCTAGTGGAACTTGATAAATATATGGTGGTCTATTTTCTGGGCTCTTAGTTTCTTTTTTGTCTTTGATTAATTCTATTCTATCAAAAACGCCAAAAGTTACTTTGTTGCTTCCACAATATGGGCAAACTTCTACTGGTTCTTTTGTTTCTATTGTTTGATTGCAGTTATCACAATATGTTCTATGGTATTTTCCAAGTTTAGGATCTAATCCATAATTTGCAATTATTTTTCTTCCATCCTCATTTTTTAGTGCTTTTACAACTTCTTTAAATGATATATCTTCTACTTGCATTTTGTTGTATTCTCTAGCAATTTTTGGTAATGAATGTGCATCAGAATTTGTTACAAATGTTTTATTTTCCAATTCTGATATCTCGTCTGCCAAAAATGTATCTGAACTTAATCCCAATTCAACCGCAAATATTTTGTCATATTTTTCTTTGAATATATTTTCTAATCTATCTGTACAATTTCCATAATAACTTTTGAATGGTGTAAATATGTGTGCAGGTATTAATATTCCATTATATTTTTCAACAATGTCTATTAGTTCATATCCTGATACGTTTGACCTTTGTGTGCTTAATGTTATGTTTTTTATATGATGGCTCATTTCGTTTGAAAAGCCTTTTATATCTTTTAAATGTGGAAAGAAACATACATTATGGGCTGCTCCACATTTTCCGTTTCTGCCTTTTTCTGATGTTTCTACTTCACTTCCTAATAGGATACATACTTTGTCTTTGTAAATAATTCCTCCGTCTTTTAGTTCATATGCGTCTCCTGTTTTTAAGAAGTTTTCTATGTCTTCTATTACATATGGTGATGCACAGTCTATTATTCCTACTATGTTTATTCCTTTTCTTTCTGCACATTCTTTTGCTATGTTTGCAAAGTTAAGGCTTCTTGCCGCTGTTATTTTTATTGGTTTTCCATTTTCCGATCTTCCTATGTGTACATGTAAGTCTGCAAATATTTCATACATTTTTGTTCCTCTTTTCTTTGTTTATTTTTTTTAGTCAAACACTCGGTAGATTAAACTTCCATCTCCTAACATCTAAAATAATTTCTAAAAATTTAGACGACTTTTAAAGTCGCCTATTAACTTAATTATTATCTAAAGATTTCTTCATCCATTGATTCTTTATCCATTGATTCTTCATCCATTGATTCTTCCTCAATTATATATTTTTCTTCGTCTTTAACATTCTGGATATTTTGTTTTTCTGCATTAGTTTTTAAATTTTCTTTTAGTGCATCTCCTAATAGATCATTTAGTACATCCTCACCAAACATTGCTTTACTTTCTGAAACATCTTCTACTACTTTTTCTTGCTCTTTTATTTCTTTAACTTTTTGATTAATTATTGTTTCAAATCTTTTTAAAATTCCTCCACATACTACTGTAGACATTGTATATTCTTCTGCAACTCTTTTCAATGCATATAACGTTTGCATTTTCACTGTACCTACTTTTCCACTTAAATTCATTATATTTCTACCTCCTGCATCATTGTTACAAATTCCTTGAATTGTTCAAAATATCTATTTTTATGTACTTTAAACGTTTCTAATTCTAATTGCATGATTGCTTTTTCTGGTGTGAAACCTGCCCTTTCTGGTCTATCTAGTAACATTCCTCCAAAATTATCAACTAGTTCTAATATGTCACTTTCTGGTTCTCTTGGTTCACTTCCACTATATCTGTTTACTTCTTCACATATTTTACAAAATCTTTTATCAAATCCTAATGTGGATAAAAATTCTGCTCCTCTTTGTGCGTAACTATGTAAGCTTTCTAAACTTTGTGGACCATCTATTTTTTTACAATTACATAATAGACATGCTGTTAGTACTATATTAGAGTCTACTTCTTTTCCAATATCTGTATATTCTAAAAACATTCTCGCAATTTCTGTTTTGAATATAACTGTATTGTTAAAAAATATTGATATTCCTCTTTTTTCTCTTAGCATTCTTTGTAACCTGTTTAAAATGTCCATTTTATTTATTAAATCTTGTTCGCCTAAAAGGTAATCCGCAAATGTTTCCATCTTTATCCCCCTACGTATTTCATAATTACTTTTATTATAATGTAAAGTATTTAATTTTGCAATATTATTTTCAAATGTAATATAATTGTAATATTTGTAACATTACAGTGTTTTTATTGCATTTCTTGCAAGTTCGTCACATCTATTATTAAATTCATTATCTGCATGTCCTTTTACTTTTATGAATTTTACTTTATGTGTTTGTGTCATTTTATATATTTCCTGCCAAATTTCTTTATTCTTTACCGGTTCCTTATTTGACGTTTGCCAATTATTCTTTTGCCAATTATAAATCCACCCCTGTGAAAATCCATTTACCAAATATGCACTATCACTATATAATTCAACTTCGCACGGAAATTTTAACATTTTTAATCCTTCCAATGCTGCAGTAAGTTCCATTACATTATTTGTCGTATTGTTCTTTGCTCCTGATATTTCTTTTTTTGTATCTTTGTACATTAAAATAGCTCCCCATCCTCCTGGGCCTGGATTTCCTGAGCAGGCACCGTCTGTATATATAATTATTTTTTCCATATTTTATTTCCTTTCGTTTTTTCATATTATATAATTATTGTTCATTTTAATCAACCTTTTTAATATAATTTATGGTATAATGACTGTAAATTGTAAAACTGTAATAATAATCTCTTTTATGACAATAAAAAAGGGATTTGGGTTTGTAGACCCTTAATCCCTTTATTCTCCAAAAATTTCTTTAAATTCTTGTTCATTTATTTTCTCTTGAGCAAGTAATGTCTGAGCAATAGCATCTAATTTATCTCTATGTTCAATCAATAACTTTTGTGCATTATTATACGCCTCATCAATTAATGATTTAACCTCTGCTCCAATTTTATCACCAATATTTTCTCCAAATACAAACATATCATTTTGTTCTTTTCCTTGGAAGTCGATTGGTCCTAAATTATCACTCATACCATACTTTGTAACCATCTCTCTTGCTATTCTTGTCGCAACTTCTATATCGTTACTTGCACCTGTTGAAATATCATCTAAAACTAATTTTTCTGCCGCTCTACCCCCAAGTAATGCTATAAGTTTTTCTTTCATTTCTGTTTTAGAAATATAATATTTATCTTCATCAGATTTGTACATTGTATACCCACCTGCAACGCCTCTTGGTATAATTGATACTTCTTTTACATCTGTTTGTGTTGGTAAATATCTACTTACAACTGCATGTCCTGCTTCGTGGTATGCTGTTAATTTTTTATCTTTTTCTGAATATACTCTTGTTTTCTTTTCTAGTCCTACTGTTACCTTTTTAACCGCTTCTTCTATATCAGAGTTTTCTATTTCATCATGTTTGTTTATTGTTGCTATAATTGCCGCTTCATTTAAGATATTGGCAAGTTCTGCACCTGTAAATCCTGCAGTGTCTTCTGCAATGCTTTCTAAGTTTACATCATCAGAAAGTTTTTTATCTTCTGCATGAATTTTTAAAATTTCTAATCTTCCTTTTAAATCAGGTACTGGAATTGTTATTTGTCTATCAAATCTTCCTGGCCTTAATAATGCTTTATCTAGCATTTCTGGTCTATTTGTTGCTGCTAATACTATTATAGTTTCTTCTGAACTGAATCCGTCCATTTCAACTAATAATTGATTTAGTGTTTGATTGTTTTCTGTTTCTGCTCCACTGTTTGATGTTCTTCTAGCTCCTATTGCATCAATCTCGTCTATAAACACTATACATGGAGATAGTTTTCTAGCTCTATCAAATAATTTTCTCACTCTTGATGCACCAAGTCCTGCAAACATTTCTATAAATTCTGAACCACTCATTGATATAAATGGCACATCTGCTTCACCTGCAATTGCTTTTGCTATCAATGTTTTACCTGTTCCTGGTTTTCCATATAATAAAACACCTTTTGGAATTTTAGCACCCATTCTACTGAATTTTTCTGGTTTTTTCAAAAAGTCTACAATTTCAATTAATTCTTCTTTTTCTTCGTCAAGTCCTGCAACATCTTTAAATTTTATTTTTGTTTTTCTTTCTGTATCATCATATACTTGGCCTTTTTCTCCTAATCCTTGCATTTTAAATATCATTACAAATAATGCTACCATTACTATTGTTGGAAGAAGACTTAATAGTGTTGTTGATAAAACTACTAATGTACTTTTGGGTTTTTGTATTAACTCTATTTCATTTCCCTCCGCTACTTTTTGTTGTACTAATTCAATAAATGCTTCTGTGTTTGGAACTACAGATTTCTTTTCTTCGTCTACATTTTTCATTTTTACTTTTACTGATGTACTTCCAACTGACATTTCTATTTTTTCTACATTTCCATATGACATCTCTTTTATTAGGTCTGTATATGCTAATGTTTTATCATCTTGATTTTGATTTTTGCTAACAAAATACATTGATATACCTACCATTATTACTAGAATAATCCCTAATATTATTGATGATATTAATATTTTTTTGTCATTCTTTTTATTTTGGTTTTTATCCATTTATTTTTTTGTTCCTTTCTTTTTGGTTGTATTTTCTATCCATTTTTATGCATTTGAACCTTCTGGCTCTTCTCCGTCATTGTCTTCTCCTTCTTGCTTTTCATTTTGTTCTTCTTTTTTATTTTCTTGTTTTTCTTCATTTTCTTCTTTATTTTCTTCTTTATTTTCTTCTTCTTTATTTTCTTCCTTAATTTGTTTTTCTACTTCAACTATTTTTTGAACTTCACCTTGTTTTTTATTAAATTCTGTTTTTAAAATAAATATTGCAGCCATTATATATATTGAAGCTATTAATGCATATAACACCTCAAAATATGATATTTGATATGGATAAAATGCATTTACTGCTATATATATAATATTTAATAATGCAGGTAATGTTATTGCATATATTGCCATATTAAATACTGCTACATATCTTATTTTTAGTTTTAATATCATTGTTGCTAAATATCCAAAAATGCTTATAATTATGATATAGAATAGTAGGTTTATTAAATAAATCGCAAATGTGTATATTAATAGTGATGCAAATAAACTAAAATATAAATTCATTATTCCGTTTCCATTTAAACAATCTAATAATGATTGTTTATTAAATTCTGTTATTCCCATTTGTCCAAATAAGTCTTTGTAATTATAATCTGTTGTTCCGTTTGTACCAGATTGTTTTAACATTAATTTGTTTTTTAAAATTATTACTGCATTTTCTTCATCACTTGTGTCTTCTACATATTGGTTAATTTGTTGTTCATCATCTGTTTTTGTATCTACTATAATTTTTCCAAAGTTTTGGTTTTCATCTATTATCGCTTCTTCTGTTCCAACTTGTAATGTATCTTCTTTATATGTTAATTCTGGTATTTTTTCGTCTATATATTTTGCTACTTCTTTTACTTTTAGACTTGTTCTATATACAGTTGCAAATGATGACATTGCTCCTATAATTAATACTAATGTCATTAAATATATTATTGCTCTTCCTAATCCTTCTGCTGATAATTCTGGATATTTTTCTATTTTGTTTATTGAATACCAAATCTTTTTAAAGAATCCTTTATTCATTTTTTCTTCTTTTTCTGCTTCACCATCTTGTTTTTCTTTTATCTCTTTTTTACTTTCTATTTTTTTATTTTGTACTTTTTCTTTTTTTGTTTTTTCTTGAGGCTCTTTTTTCATTTTTTCACATTCCTTTCTTAGGTTCCATTTGAATTGTAATTATTTTAATTCCATTCCCTTTTAACGCTACTATCAACGTGTTTTATGTTTGTATTAAAAATTACTTCATCTCCTATTTTTATATCTTTTCCAGTTATATCAACTGTAACATGATATGTTCCAACTCTTCCCAATATAGGACAATTTTGATTGTTTATTTTTACATACATTTGTTGTTTTTTTAATGCATCTTTTATATCTCTTACAATATATCTTATTTTGTCAACAGTTCTAAACATATCCCTTCCGGTTTGGATATTTATTCCGTCCATATATCCTGTTGGAATTATTGCAACTTTTGTCGCTCTCTTTGTTGTGTATGCATTTGAATAACCTACATTAAATCCTTTTGGTAGTTCTTTTATTTCTGCTACATTTGATTTTAAATATCCTACTTTTTTTAGTCCCATTGTGTTTTTAAATGATATTCTTCCTGTAAATGCTGAACCTATTCTTACTGCATTTAAATGCATTTGTGGAAATTTTATAAATGCGGATGTATTACATACATGTAATATTCCTGTTTCTATTTCATTCATTTTTAATGTTTCTACACAATCTATAAATCTATTAAATTGAGTTTTTGTGTATTTATCGTCATAGTATGCGTTTGAAAAGTGTGTGAAAGTTCCTTCTATTTTTATATTTTGCAATGGTTTTATTGTTTTTATTATTTCTTCTCTATTACTATAGATAAATCCATATCTTCCAAACCCTGTATCTATTTTTAAATGTACTTTTATTTTTTTGTTTAGTTCTTGTCCTACTTTTTCAACTGCTTCTGCCGCTTCTTTTGAGCCTATTGTTAAAATTATATTATTTTCTACAAGTGTTTGTATGTCTTCTTTTATTGCAGTTGAAGATAGCATTAATATTTTTGCGTCTTTTTCTTCGATTCCTGCTTGTCTTATTTTTAGTGCTTCTTCAATTGTTGATACTGCTAAAAAGTTTATACCATTGTCTATTAAAAATTTTGAGTATTCTTCAATTCCTAAGCCATATCCATTTGCTTTTACTACTGCTATTATTTTTACTTTTTTTCCATTGTCGTCTGGTAAATTTGTTTCTGCATATTCTTTTATTTTTTGTATGTTATATCTTAAATCTTCTTTATTTATAACTACTGCTTTCACATTTTCCTCCGTTTTTTCAACCAATTGGGACGTTGTTCATTTGGTTGAAAAATTTTTGATTATTTTCAGCCATTACATATACGTCCCTGGTGGTTCTAATGGTCTATTTTTTTATGTTTCTTTTTATTTGTCTTAATGTCCTAAATGCCTTTTCTGAAAATTTGTATAATCTATATTTTACTGGTTTAAATGGTATGTATATTTCGCCTATAAATTCTGTAAATTTTGCTCCAAATCCTTTTTTGAATCTGTATAGTCCATATTGTGGATGATTTTCATCAACAACTCCAGATACACCTCTAAAGTCATATATATCATCATGTCTTGCTATTGCCATTTTTATCATTTCCCATTGTAATAAATAATTTGGCATTAAATTTCTGTGTTGATTACTACTTGCTCCATATAAGTACCATGTTTTGTTTCCATAGAATATTGGTATTACCCCTGATATTGGTTTTCCATCATAATAAGCCATTAATAATTTCATATGTCCACCTGGTACCATGTTGTCATACATTTTTTCGAAATATGATAATGGTCTTGTTATAAATCCATCTCTGTTTCCTGTTTCTATCATGATTTTGTGGAAGTCTTTTAAATCTTCTCTTGTGCC
Organism: uncultured Clostridia bacterium; assembly: GCA_934162615.1. GTDB lineage: Bacteria > Bacillota > Clostridia > TANB77 > CAG-508 > CAG-269. The sequence continues at coordinate 441 of CAKPJK010000039.1, read as the reverse complement.
TTCTTTTACTGTTACTCCTTTTCTTCCTGCTAAACGAATATTATATCTCCATTTTTGGTGAAATCCTGCCATTATTTCTTCTTCTGTTTTGTCTTTTATGTCTAGTCTGAATACAAATCTTGGTTGTATTTCATCTTTGAAGTCTTTTGCATCGTCTTTTATTTTGTACCCTAAATTTGTTACTATGTCTCTAAATGCTTGGTCGTCTTTTTCTATGTCTGGTTCTATTCTTAGTCCTATTGCATTGTATTTTTTTGCTAACTCTTTTGCTCCGTCTGTTAGTTGTTTCATTACTGATATGTCATGTATGTCACACACTGGACCTCTTGAGGCGTACATAATATTGCCAAATATTGGCATTTTTCTTATCCATACACATAGTGATCCTATTATGTTTTTGTCTTCGTCTTCTGCTAGTATTACTTCTGGTTTCCAGTTTGG
>CAKPJK010000038.1 GCA_934162615.1 uncultured Clostridia bacterium | reverse complement strand
GTTATCATAGTATGATAACTTTCTGTAGAAGATAAATATGGCAGAAATTAGATTTTGTAGCAGTTTGTACTGCGTACAAAATCTTAATTCTGGTTTTTTACAATGGGAAGGGAATGAAATTTTAAATGCTAGTAAACGAAAATGTAATAGAACAATTATGTATGGATGCTGGGAATGCAAGAACACAAAAAGCAAGAAAATACCAAATGTTAGGGAATGTATCAATAACAAAAGTAGAATACGAAAACGAAAACAATTTTGAAATACATGCAAAAGTATTTGGAACAGAACAATATGACACATATGTTGAAGTAAAAAATGGAGAAGTTGAAGAAATAAGTTGTGACTGCCAAGATTACTATAACACATATGGAGTCTGCAAACACAGTCTAGCATCAGTTTTAGAGTTCAACCAAAATGGATTTCAAGATATAAAAAATCCAGATATAATTAAAAACCAAGATAGTATCACAAGGAAAAACAGCAAAAACATAAATAAATACAACAGTTTCCATCAAATTGTAAAAACATTATACAACGAAGAATTAGATGAAATAGATTCAGACATAGATGTCGAATTAAAAAATAAAGGGACTATAAAAATAGAACCTCAAATAATATATGACAAGTTTACTAGAGAAATGAAAATAGAATTTAAAATCGGAAATAAAAGAATGTACAAAATCAAAAATTTAGCAGAATTTTATATGAGAATGATGAACAAAGAATTCTATAAATATGGGGATAAATTAGAATTTGTACATACACAAGAAGTGTTTGAAGAAAATAGCCAGAAAATGCTGGATTTTATAATGAAATATGCAGAAGTAATTGCATACACAAATTCTTCAGCAAATTCAAATTATAGATATTATGGAAAAGCTTTAAATGAAAGTTCAATTATAATTGGGAATACAGCAATTGATGAATTGTTTGATACATTAGAAAATAAAACAGTTTTAATTACAAGAGAATATGAAAAGCAAAATATAAAATTTGTAGACCAAAATCCAGATTTAACATTTAGACTAGAAAAGATAGACAATGACGAATATAGAATTATAGCAGATTTTGATGTTTTCAAAATTGTAATTTTAAACGGAAAAAAATATAAATATGTTTTAACAGATGAAAATCTATATAGATGCAACAAGGAATTTGAAAAAACAACTTTAAAATTATTAAAAATATTTAGAGAAAATTTTTTAACACAAATATCACTTGGAAAAGACGAGTTAGGAGAACTATTTTCTGTAGTACTTTCAAAGGTAAAAAATGCTATAAAAATAGAACCTGAATTATTGGAAGAGATAAAGGAATTTGAACCTGAAAAATTAGGAGTAAAAGTATTTTTAGACTATGACAAAAATAATTATCTTGTAGCAGATGTAAGATTATGCTATGGAGATAATGAATTTAATCCATTGAATTCACAAGAGGAAAAAGAATTTAAATATTCAAGAAATCTTATTGAAGAAACAAAAGCAATGAATATTTTCAGAAAAACAGGTTTTATGTTTGATGTTCAAAATCTTAAATTTATATTACCAGATGAGGATAAAATTTATGAATTTTTAACAAATGATATCAATTATTATATGAAAAAATTCGAAGTATTAGCAACAGAAAATTTCAAATCAAAAGAGGTTACAAAACCTAAAATAGGAACAGTTGGTGTGAGAGTTGAAAATAATCTTCTAGAAATTGATATGGACAAGTTAAATATAGATTTGAACCAATTAGAAGATATTTTGCAAAAATATAAATTAAAGAAAAAGTATTATAGATTAAAAGATGGAAGTTTTCTTGATTTGCAAGAAAGTAATGAAATTGATTTTATTGATAAATTAATTTCAGGAACAGATGTTGATTATAAAGAATTAGAGAGTGGAACAATTAGACTGCCAGTAAATAGAACATTGTATTTAAATCAGCTTTTAAAAGAAATAAAAGGCACAGAAATAGTAAAAAATAAAGAATATAAGAATATCATAAATGGGCTAGATAAAAACTTATTGGATGAAGACGAAAAAATACCAGAAGAAGTTGAACCAATATTAAGACCGTATCAAAAAACAGGTTTTAAATGGTTAAAGACACTTGATAGATATAAATTTGGAGGAATACTTGCAGATGATATGGGACTTGGAAAAACAATTCAAATTATATCAATTTTGTTAGACTATAAGCAAAATACAGAAGATGCAAAAACAAGTATAGTAGTATCTCCAAGTTCATTATCATTAAACTGGAAAAATGAAATAGAAAAATTTGCACCAGATTTAAAAATAAAAGTAATTAGAGGAACTGCATCAGAGAGAAAAACAGAAATCAATCAGTTGGAAAAATATGATGTAATCATAACATCATATGATTTGCTAAAAAGAGATATTGATGTGTACAAAGATAAAAAATATTGCTTTAAATACATAATCGCAGATGAAGCACAGTATTTGAAAAATAATACAACCAAAAATGCAAAGGCAATAAAAATGTTAAATGCAGAAACAAGATTTGCATTAACAGGAACACCAATAGAAAATTCATTGGCTGAATTGTGGTCAATATTTGATTTAATAATGCCGGGATATCTATTTAGTTACAAAGAATTTAAATCAACATATGAAATGCCAATTGTAAGAGATGAAGACCATGATGCAATGAATAAATTAAAAATGTTGATAGAACCATTTGTATTAAGAAGAACTAAAAAAGAAGTTTTAACAGAGTTACCAGAAAAAACAATTACAGTTTTAAATAATGAAATGGAAGAAGAACAAAGAAATATTTATTTATCATATTTGGTTCGAGCAAAACAAGAATTGCAAGATGAAATTAGTGCAAATGGATATGAAAGAAGCCAAATAAAAATACTTGCAGCACTTACAAGATTAAGACAGATATGTTGTCATCCAGGTCTATTTATAGAAGATTATACAGGCGGAAGTAGTAAATTAGACCAATGTATGGAAATTGTTGAAGATGGTATAACTGCAGGACACAAGATTTTGCTATTTTCAACATATACTTCAATGTTTGAAATATTAGAAAAAGAACTTAATAAAAGAGACATCAAATATTTTAAATTAACAGGAAGTACAAAAGTTGACGAAAGAATAGAATTGGTTGACGAGTTTAATCAGAATAAAGATATAAGTGTATTTTTAATATCATTAAAAGCAGGTGGAACAGGGCTTAACTTAATTGGCGCAGATATGGTTATACATTATGATCCATGGTGGAATTTATCAGCAGAAAATCAGGCAACTGATAGAGCATATAGAATTGGGCAGAAAAATAATGTTCAAGTGTACAAGTTGATAACAAAAGATTCAATTGAGGAGAAAATTTATGAACTTCAACAACGTAAGGCTGAACTTACTGATAATATGCTTAATACGCAGACCACATTTATTAATAAATTATCAAAAGATGATATTATGAATTTGTTTAGTTAATGGAGGAAATATATGGAAAATTGGATGCAAAAATTTGAAAATAAACAAGAAGAAACATATGAAGAAACAATAAGGGATGAGTTAGATCCATTATTAGATTTGGTTGATTATTCAAATATATATAGAGTTACTGACATGGAAAAAAACTTGACACGTATTGTTGAGTTATATGAAAAACTAGAAAAATCAGGATTAGAATATGATAAAAAAGATATGATTCTAAAAAAGAAACAATTAGCAGAGTTGAGATTTAAAATTAAAAAAGAAGAACATATGGAATCACATGAATCAGAGTCATGGAATGAGTTGGAAAAAGAGGAGCAAGAAAGGGACGATGATGAAGAAAGATAGTATTACAATTATAGGTGGAGGCCTTGCAGGGAGTGAGGCTGCATATCAAATTGCAAAAGCAGGAATAAAAGTAAAATTATATGAAATGAAGCCAATAAAATACTCTGAAGCACATTCAAATCAAAATTTGGCAGAGATAGTATGTAGTAATTCGTTTAAATCAAATTTGTTAACAAATGCTTGTGGCTTATTAAAAGAAGAATTGAGGAGATTAGATTCTTTATTAATTAGAATTGCTGACGAAACTCAAGTACCTGCAGGCCAGGCTTTAGCAGTTGACAGGGAGTTGTTTGCCAAAAGAGTAACAGAGGAAATTGAAGCAAATCCATTAATAGAAATTATCCACAAAGAGGTAGAAAGTGTGGATTCAAAAAGTGAAATAAATGCAGATGATGGAATAGTTATAATTGCTACAGGACCATTGACTTCAGAGAAAATGGCAAAACAGATTTCTAAATTGACAGGTGAAGATAAATTATATTTTTATGATGCGGCTGCACCTATCATATCAAAAGATAGTATTAATTTTGATATTGCTTTTTATGGAAATAGATATGAACAAGAAAAGAAAAAAGATGAAACCATAGAAGAATGGCAAGAAAAACAAAAAAATCAAGAGAAAAGTTATATCAATTTGCCTATGAATAAAGAAGAGTATGAAGCGTTTTGGAAAGAACTAACAGAAGCGGAAGTTGTTACTTTACATGATTTTGAAAAAAGAGAAATTTTTGAAGGATGTATGCCAATAGAAATTATGGCAAAAAGAGGAATAGACACTTTACGTTTTGGACCATTAAAACCAGTTGGATTTGATGACCCAAGATATGCCAAAAGACCTTATGCCGTAGTGCAATTGCGTCAAGATAATTCTGAGGGAAATATCTATAATATGGTTGGTTTTCAAACAAATTTGAAATTTGGAGAGCAAAAAAAAGTGTTTAGTATGATTCCTGGACTTGAAAATGCAGAGTTTGTAAAATATGGTGTAATGCACAGAAATACATATATCAATTCAACTAAATTATTAGACGAGACATATAATTTAAAATCAAATCATAATATTTTCTTTGCAGGGCAAATAACTGGGGTAGAAGGATATGTAGAATCTATTTCTTCTGGAATGGTTGCAGCCTTAAATGCTGTTAAATTATTTGAAAAGAACGTTGATAGTAATGTAAATAAAATAGAAGACATAAATAATGCTGATACTGTTTTGGAAGACAAGATTGTGTTTTCAGAATGTACAGTAATTGGAGCATTGGCAAAATATATTTCAACTGAAAATGATAAGTTCCAACCTATGAATGCTAATTTTGGAATTTTGCCAGAATTAGGTGGCAAAAAGATTAGGGATAAAAGGGAAAGGTATGCGAAATTGGCTGAAAGAAGTTTGGAATGCTTTAAGGAGTAATGTTACTAAAATGTTACAAATATATTAAATTTTTATTAAAAATAGCAATAATTTACATAAAATTATTGCTTTTTTTGTTTCTTTTTGTTATAATTATTTTGTGATATAATGTGAGGAAACTTTCAAAGGAGGAAAAATAAAATGGATGAAAAATATGAAGAAGAGTTTGATAAAGTTTTTGAAGAAAAAAATGATTTGATACAAAAAAGAAAAAATGAAATGACTGAGGTTTGGACAGAAATAAATAGCAGAGTTGACAAAAAAACAAACGAACAAGAACTAAAAGAAGTTGAAAACGATTTAAAGAAAATAAATGAAGAAATATTAAAAAATTCAGAAGAAATAAAAGAAATAAAAGATACTTTTAGTGAGAGAAAAAAAGTCCAATCCGAAATTGAAAAATTGACTAAATCTCAAAATGATTTGTTAGAAAGAAAAGAAGAGTGTGAAGAAGAAATTAGAGATGATGGAGCGGGAAAAGAAGAAGCACGAACTGATTTAGAAAAAATCAATAAAGAATTGGATAATGTGCAAAAAAGTTTGATTAACAACTTTAGACTTAGAAAAACATTAAATAAAAAAATTGAAGAAGCTATAAAAAAATATGGCATAGAGAAAAGATTAGAAGATAAAGAAAAAAGAGAAAAAGAATCAAAACAACAAAAAGGCGAAGAAGAAAAAAATGGTGAACAATATGAAAGTGAAGAAAATGAAGAACCAAGAACAATGGCAGATTTATATAATGAAAAAGGTGAATTTATAGGTACTGCTGGAAAACAAGATGATAAAGATATAGAAGGATTAGAAGAAAATATATTAAAACAAACTGAGTTAGAAGAACAAGGAGAACAACAAGACGAAGAAAAACAAGACGAAGAAAGACAGGATGAAGAAAAAAAGGATGAAGAAAGACAGGATGAAGGAAAACAGGATGAAGAAAGACAGGATGAAGGAAAACAGGACGAAGGAAAACAGGACGAAGGAAAACAGGACGAAGAAAGACAGGATGAAGAAAGACAGGATGAAGGAAAACAGGACGAAGAAAATAGGGAAGACAAAACTGAAAAACCAGGAATAGTTATAGCAAGAAATGTTTTTGTTACAAAAAATCAAAATTTTTTTGAAATAGGAAGAATAGGAAAAATATTCAAGAAAGATAAAGAAGACAAAGTAGCAAAACTTAAAAAAATATATTCAAAAGGAAAATTAGAAACATTAGAAGAAATAACAGAAAAAGTTGATCCTGCAATTATAGAAGGTGTTATTGAATTAAGAAAAAAGAATATGCTTACAGAAGCACAAGCACAAAGATCAATAATTTATTTGGCATCAGGAGGTGCTACCAAAGATAATTTGGATTTTACAATTGAATATAATATGAAAGATTTATCAAGAGGTGCATTTTGGCCATGGAATAGAACAGTAAGAGACCAAGTGGTAAAAGTAGCAGAAGAAAATAGAGAAAATGGAATTGCAGAATTTACTGATGGAGTAGAATATGAACCAAATCCTATAAAAAGAATGATAGCTAGAGCAAGGCAAAAAAAATTAGGAAAAGGTAAGGAACAAGAAATAGAAAAAAATAGTGAAGAAAAAAATCTAAAAGCATCAAATGTATTCAAAAAGAGAATAAAAGAAGAAACACAAAAAAGTGATTTTGAACAATTAAGAGATGATATATTAGCAGGAAAAAGTGTAGAAGAATTAGAGACAATTGTTGAAAATGCTAAAGATGCAACTAGAAATGGAAAGATTTCAAAAACAGAACTACAAAGTTTAATGAATAGTGCAAAAGCAACTAAGACATATATAGAAAAAAAATCAAATGAAAAACAAAAAGAGGCTGGTATAGAAGATCCATATGTGATGGATAAATGAAGAGCTCAAATCGAAGACAAAACTGTCGGAGATTTATTAGATGAATATGAAAAGGAAAATCAAGACTCTGAATATGTTACTAATAAAGATGGAAGAGAGAACTTTAAAGAAGTTTCTAAAATTTCAAAAAAACAAAGTGAAATGTATGCTTCAAGTGACTTTGAATGGAAAAACAATAATGTAGTTCCTAAATCAAGAGAAGAACAAGATATGAAAATAGAAGTAAAAAAAGTTATGAAACCTGAAGAAACAAAAAGGACAGTAAAAACTAAATATGAATGGAAAAATGGAAACTATGTGCTAAAAAAATCAGATGCAGGAGTTTCAAAAGAAGAAAGTGAACCAAAGATAGAGGAAGAAGATCAATTTACATTATAATTATAATAAAGAGAAGTTTGGTTTTCCGGATTTCTCTTTATTTGATTAGAAGGGAAGAAATATGGAAGAAATTTTTGAAAAAATACAAATAGTTGAACAATTTGCAAATAAAAAAGAACAATTAGCGGTTCTTAAAGAAATTAAAGATAATGAATTTGCAGAACAAAAAATACAAGAAGAAAAAGAAAAAATAAAATGTGCTGGACAAGAACTAAAAGATACGATAGATGCTTATTTAGAGGGAAAAGAATATGAAAAAGCAACTAATAATCCAGATGTTGCACATAATCATCTACTTGAATTAAGAGGAGTTATATGTTTGACTAATATTGATAATATAGATGAAAAATATGTTGATATTGAAAAGAAAAGATTGTTACTTTATAAAGATTTAAAAGACAAAACTCCTGAACAAAAAGTTGCAATGCAAAAATGCTATGAAAATTTACAAACATTGCTTAATAGAGAAAAAAATATGATGATAAGAGAATATGATAAAGTGAAAGAAAAAGAAAAACATGATTCAAAAAATAAATCAAATATTTTCACAAAAATTAAAGAATTTTTCATGAGTAAATTTGGAAGAAGAAAAAGACTAAATGAGGCAAGCAAAAAACAAAAAGCAGATGAACTAAGAAGAACAAGGGCAAATGTTGCACCAATGGTAGAACAAGATGATGATATAGATGTTAATTTAGATTTTGGTAGTGTGGAAAATGGAATATCTGTTACAGAAGAAAGAAAAAAAGAAAATTTGGAAAATAACTTAAGAGAAAGAGTTAAGGCAACAGGACAAGCGGTGGATAGACGTGTTAAATATGGAGATAAACTTATTACATGGAAAAATGGAAATATTACTGTAATTAAAGATGATGGTAGCGTAGAAAACAAAAATTCTGAAAGCATGTCTATAGATGAAAACGAAAGTGATGAATTAGATAAATAGGAAAGATAACCTGAAAAATTTAAAATATAAATTTTGAAAACTTGGAATTTGAAAAATTTCCAAGTTTTTCTTGACTTATAGACATAAAAATGATACAATATAAACTGCTATGGTAAATTGTGTGAAATATACAAATCCGTAGCAACAAAATACATTTTAAAGGCGTAAATATTTCAAAGATATTACACAGAGAAAATGTAAAAATAAAAAGTAGGAGGTGAAATTTAAGTGCCAACAATTAATCAATTAGTAAGAAAAGGAAGACAAACAGGAGTAACAAAATCAACTGCACCAGCTCTTCAACATGGATGGAACTCAAAAAATAAAAAATTAACAAATAACAGAGCACCACAAAAAAGAGGTGTATGTACAGTAGTTAAAACAGTTACACCTAAGAAGCCAAACTCTGCTTTAAGAAAAGTAGCCAGAGTAAGACTTTCTAATGGTTATGAAGTTACATCTTATATCCCAGGTATAGGACATAACTTACAAGAACACAGTGTTGTATTAATCAGAGGTGGTAGGGTAAAAGACCTTCCAGGTGTTAGATACCACATCATCAGAGGAACATTAGATACAGCTGGTGTTAAAGATAGAATGCAAGCTCGTTCTAAGTATGGGGCTAAGAAACCTAAAAAATAGGAAAATCGATTAAATCAGGCATCTTGCACATTTGTTAATATTTATTCCAAAACTCGACGTACAGACGTACGACTTCGTCTTGAAATAAATATTAAAAATGCACAATATACCTAATTTACTCAATTTTCTTAAATTAAAGGAAGATTAGTGACATGAAATTGAAAATTAGTGCTTGTAATACTTACTAAATTTTTCTAAATGTTTTTAGAATGAACTTGTTGTTTATTTTTATAAACATAAAAAGGTACTTAAATTTAGGAATATATTATAATGCACTATACGGATAGGAAAACCTATCAGAGTACCTAAGATATTTTATAAATATCTAATAAAAATTTTTAAGGAGGGAAGAATAGTGCCAAGAAGAGGATATATAGCAAAAAGAGATGTTTTACCAGATCCAATATACAATAGTAAAGTTGTTACAAAATTAGTAAACAACATAATGTTAGATGGTAAAAAATCAGTTGCTCAAAACATAGTATATGATGCATTTGATATCATAAAAGAAAAAGAAGGAAAAAATCCTTTAGAAGTTTTTGAAGCAGCTTTAGAAAACGTAATGCCAGTTCTAGAAGTTAAGGCTAGAAGAGTTGGTGGAGCTACATACCAAGTTCCATTAGAGATTAGACCAGAAAGAAGACAAACTTTAGGTTTAAGATGGTTAGTTTCTTATGCAAGAAACAGACATGAAAAAACTATGGCTGAAAAATTAGCTGGTGAAATTATGGATGCTGTTGCTGGAAACGGTGGAGCATTTAAGAAGAAAGAAGATACACATAGAATGGCAGAAGCTAATAAAGCATTTGCTCATTACAAATGGTAAAATTTTCGAAAAATAAAGAAATACCGAGAGGGGGAAATATAGATGGCAGGAAGAGCATACCCATTAGAGAGAACAAGAAATATAGGAATAATGGCTCACATTGATGCTGGTAAAACAACAACAACAGAGAGAATATTATTCTATACAGGTAAAACTCACAAAATAGGTGAAGTTCACGAAGGTGCTGCTACAATGGACTGGATGGCACAAGAACAAGAAAGAGGTATTACAATTACATCTGCTTGTACAACATGTTTCTGGAAAAATAATAGAATTAATATTATTGATACTCCAGGTCACGTTGACTTTACAGTAGAGGTTCAAAGATCTTTAAAAGTTCTTGATGGAGCTGTAACAGTTTTAGCAGCAAAAGGTGGAGTTCAACCACAAACAGAAACAGTTTGGAGACAAGCTGATAAATATAGTGTACCAAGAATGGTATATGTAAATAAAATGGATATTACTGGAGCTAACTTTATGCTTTGTGTTGAACAATTAAAAACAAGATTAAAAGCAAACGCAGTTCCAATCCAATTACCAGTTGGTGCAGAAGACAACTTCCAAGGTATAGTTGATCTTATTAAAATGAGAGCATTCATCCAAGATGATAAATTAGGTGAACACATTGTTGAAACAGATATTCCAGAAGATATGAAGGAAGAAGCTGAAAAATGGAGAGCTAATATGATCGAGGCTGTTGCTGATCAAGATGAAGAATTAATGATGAAATACTTAGATGGTGAAGAATTAACAGCAGAAGAAATCAAAAGAGGTTTAAGAGCTGGAACATTGGCTAACAAAATAGTACCAGTTACATGTGGTTCTTCATACAAAAACAAAGGTGTTCAAGAATTATTAGATGCAATAGTTGACTACATGCCATCACCATTAGATATACCACATATCAAAGGTGAAACATTAGACGGAGAAGAAACAGAAGCTAAAACTTCAGATGATGCTCCATTCGCAGCATTAGCATTTAAAATTGCTACTGACCCATTTGTTGGAAAATTATGTTTCTTCAGAGTTTACTCTGGAACACTTGAATCTGGATCAACAGTTCTAAATTCAAGCAAAGACAAAAAAGAAAGAGTAGGAAGAATTCTTCAAATGCATGCAAATCACAGAGAAGATATTGAAAAAGTATATGCTGGTGATATTGCTGCAGCTGTAGGTTTAAAAGATGTTACAACTGGAAATACTTTATGTGATCCAGATCATCCAATAATCCTAGAATCAATGGAATTCCCAGAACCAGTTATCGATATAGCTATTGAGCCTAAAGATAAAGCCGCTCAAGAAAAAATGGGAATCGCTTTAGCAAAACTTGCTGAAGAGGATCCAACATTTAAAGCTTATACAAACCAAGAAACTGGACAAACAATCATCGCTGGTATGGGTGAATTACACCTAGATATCATCGTAGATAGATTAAAAAGAGAATTCAAAGTTGAATGTAATGTAGGTAAACCACAAGTTGCTTACAAAGAAACAATTAGAAATAAAGTAAAAGTTCAAGGTAAATTTAT
>CAKPJK010000037.1 GCA_934162615.1 uncultured Clostridia bacterium | reverse complement strand
AAAGAAAAACAATATATGTTAAAATGCAATCAACAGACATAGAAACACAAAGAGAGGGAATATCTCAATGGGATAAAATGGATGACTTAATAGAGAAAACAAAAAAATTAAAAGAAAATGAAAATTACATGAAAAACATTTATGAAAGAGTTACAAGATTAAAAGAAAAAGAGGAAAAAAAAGATTTTGAAGAAAAATGTTAAAATTATAAAAGGAGGCAAAAATGAATAATTCATTTAAAGAGTCAGTTAAAGAAACTGTAAAATTTATGACATTAAGGTCAAGATTAGATGATAACTGTGTTTTAGGTTATGAATTAAATAAAAAAACAGAATTAACAGAAGAACAAAAAGGAAAATATGGAGTTTTAGCAAATGAAAAATTTGAAAGGGAGATTGATGAAGATGAAAGATAAAAAATTAAATGATAAGTATAACCCACAAGATTTTGAAGAAAAACTATATCAAGAATGGGAAGAAAAAGGATACTTTAAACCAAGTATGGACAAAACAAAAGAAAGTTACTGCATAATGATGCCACCACCAAATGTAACAGGAAAATTACACATGGGACATGCATTAGATGACACAATACAAGATATTTTAATAAGATTTAAAAGAATGCAGGGATACAACACACTATGGCTTCCAGGTTCAGACCATGCAGCAATTGCAACAGAAGTAAAAGTTGTTGCTAAAATGAAAGAAGAAGAAGGCTTAACAAAAGCTGATATTACAAGAGAACAATTTTTAGAAAGAGCATGGGCTTGGACTAAAGAATATGGTGGAACAATTAAAAAACAACAAAGAAGATTAGGATGCTCATGTGATTGGGATAGAGACAGATTTACTATGGATGAGGGACTATCAGAAGCAGTTTTAGAACAATTTATCCAATTGTATAATAAAGGATTAATTTACAAAGGTAAAAAAATGATAAACTGGTGTCCATCATGTCATACAACAATTTCTGATGCAGAGGTTGAATATGAAGACGAGCCATCACACTTATGGCATATTAGATATCAAATTTCAGGTGAACCTGACAGATATATTATAGTTGCAACAACAAGACCTGAAACAATGCTTGGAGATACAGCAGTTGCAGTACATCCAGATGATGAAAGATACAAAGATTTAGTAGGTAAAAAATGTATTTTACCAATTATGAATAAAGAAATTCCAATAATTGCAGACGAATTTGTTGAAAAAGAATTTGGAACAGGATGTGTAAAAATTACACCAGCTCATGACCCAAATGATTATCAAGCAGGACTAAGACACAACTTAGAAATTATAGAAGTATTTGACGATAGTTCAATTATGGGTGATTTAGTTCCAGAATATAAAGGAATGCCAGCAATTGAAGCAAGAAAACTAATTGTAGAAAAACTACAAGAATTAGGAAACTTAGTAAAAATTGAAGATTACACACACAATGTTGGAAAATGCTACAGATGTCATAGCACAATAGAACCAAGAATTTCAGAGCAATGGTTTGTATCAATGAAAGACTTAGCAAAAAGAGCAGCAGATGCAGTTAGAAATGACGAAGTTAAATTTGTTCCAAAAAGATATGAAAAAATGTATTTTAACTGGTTAGACAATATCCAAGACTGGTGTATATCAAGACAATTATGGTGGGGACACAGAATACCAGTATATTATTGTGACGAATGTGGACATATACATGCTGCAAAACAAATGCCAGAAAAATGTGAAAAATGTGGTTCTAGCAAATTACATCAAGATGAAGATTCACTAGACACATGGTTCAGCTCAGCATTATGGCCATTCTCAACATTAGGTTGGCCAAACACAGAATCAGAAGACTACAAAACATTCTATCCAACAAATGTATTGGTAACAGGATATGATATCATAACATTCTGGGTATCAAGAATGATGACACAAGGCTTAGAACTAACAGATAAAAATCCGTTCAAAGATGTTGTTGTACACGGAATTGTAAGAGATTCACAAGGAAGAAAAATGTCAAAATCATTAGGAAATGGAATTGACCCAATTGAAATAATTGACCAATATGGTGCAGACGCATTAAGATTTTCAGTTCTTTCTGGAACAACAATGGGAAATGACATTAGATATATGCCAGAAAAATTAGAACAAGCATCAAACTTTGCAAACAAAATTTGGAATGCGGCTAAATTCATAATAATGAACACACCAAACGAAGAAAAAGTAAAAGAATTCTGCCATAAAGTATATAACCATGATACTAAAACATATAACCCAGAATTACTAACAATAGAAGATAAATGGATATTAAATAAATTAGACAAATTAGTAGTAGATATAACAAGAAACATTGAAAATTACGATTTAGGAATTGCACTAGATAAAATTTATAACTTTATTTGGAACGAATTTTGCGACTGGTATATTGAAATGGTTAAAACAAGAATTTATAGTGAAAATGAAGAAACAAAGGTCGCTGTAAGTGATATATTAAACCATGTATTTGGAACATCACTAAAATTATTACATCCATTTATGCCATTTGTAACATCAGAAATATATGACAAACTAGTAAAATACAATGAAGCAGATTTAATAGTATCAAAATGGCCAACAATAAGAGAAAAATTTGCATTTGATGACGAGGAACAAACAGTTGAAAAAATAAAAGAAATTATTACAGAAATAAGAAACGTAAGAGCAAACATGAACATCCACCCATCAAAAAAATCAGAATTAATATTTGTAACAAAAAAATATGAAAATGAAATCTGGGAAGCAAAAGACTTCATCTTAAAACTAGGACTTGGAGAGAAAATAGTAGTTCAAAAAGATAAAGCTGGAATACCAGAAAATGCAATAAGTATCCTAAAAGATGGAATTGAATTATATATGCCACTTGAAGATTTAGTTGATATGGAAGAAGAAAGAAAGAGACTAGAAGAAGAAAAAACTAGACTTGAATCAGAAGTTGCAAGATGTGAAAAAATGCTTTCAAATCCAGGATTTGTAAACAAAGCACCAGAAAAGAAAATACAAGAAGAAAAAGATAAATTAGAGAAATACAAAGATATGCTCGCTAAAGTTATTGAAAGATTGAAATAATGGAGGATAATATGGAAAATATTGATAAAATATATAATTTGTTAGACAGCATAGAAGTAACAAGAGAAAATAGTATGGAAATTGAAAAAATAAGACAATTATTAGCTAAGGGTAATTTTTTAGAGGCACTTAGCAGAATGAGAGAATTAAAGGACAAAGAAGAAAAAGCCAAAATAGAAGAACAACAATTTCTAGAATTTGGACCAGAAGAGGAAGAAGAAGACGGAACATATCCTCAACAATTAAGTAATCCTCAATTAGAAACAATTTTTATAGGAATGTTATTGGATAATCCAAAACTAATTTCTAAATATTACTTTGTATTTGACGACTGCGTTTTTGAAGACCCAGAAATGTTGAATATATATAAAAGTGTATTATTTAATGAAGGCTCAAAATATTCATCAGAAAAAGCAAAGGATAAATTCAACTTTGCAAAAGACTCAGAAGCAGTATATGAATTAAAAAATAAATTAAGAAAAAATGTAAAGGGGAAAGACTATAATATTGAAAAAGTATATGATGAATTGAAAAAATTATTTATACTTAGAAAAGCATATACTGAAACACCAGAAAGAAGTGTACAAGAAAAAATAGTTGAAATTACAGATTACACTCTATATGACAAAATGTCACCCGAAGAAATTAAAGACACAATCGAACAAGTTAGAGTAACACAAAAATTCAAATCTGCTGTTTTAAGTGATGGGCTTGTAAATTTCTTAGAAAGTGGAGAAAATGAACTAGCAAATGGTTTATCGTATCCATTTCCAGTACTAACTGAGGTATTTAAAGGAATAAGAAAAGGCGAAACAATGGCATATGCAATGCCATCAAACAATGGTAAAAGTAGGTTAACAATTGATATTGCAGCATACACTGCACTTGTACACAAAAAGAAAGTTCTAGTAATATCAAATGAAATGTCAGAAGAAAAAATGAAGTTGTGTTTAATTACAACAATCATAAACAACCCAGAAATTCAAAAAATTCACGGACAAGATGTACATGTTTCAGAAACAGAATTACTAGAATTCAAATTTAGACCTGACCATAAAAAAGATGCCAAACTTGATGAACATGGATATGTTCTAAAAGAAGAAGGAGAAACACAAGCACAATTTATAAAAAGACTATCAGGAATATCAACAGAATTTAACAAAACAATAAAAGCGATAGACTGGGCTAGTAAGCAAATAGAAAATTCAATATATTTTATTAATATAACAGACCATACAAATGATGAATTAAAAAAAGTAATTATAAATTATTATTACAAAGAACATATTGAATATGTATTTTATGATACACTAAAAACTGATACAAGCAATATTGGAAATCCAGAAGAAATCAAGAAAACAGCAACAATACTTTCAAACTTAGCACAAAACTTCAATATCTTTATATGTTCTTCACTACAATTAGCAGAAAACGCAACATCACCTATCAATTTGGATGTTAACGACCTAGCAGTAAGTAGAACTGTAAAAGAAGTTTTAGATACTTTATGCTTGTTTAAACAAATAACAAGAGAACATTTAGACGAATATGAATATTCTTTAAAAGAAGTAGATACTAAATTTTTTGATTTGGAAAAATCAGAAAATCCTGATGTTAGATATTATGCTTGCGTTGTTGATAAGAATAGAGCTGGTGCTAAACCTAAATTAGTATTTAAAATTAATCTTGCTTATAATAGTTGGGAAGAACTTGGATATTTGAGATTGAAATAAAAATATAATTAGATTATTTAATGGAATAAAAAGGAGAAGAAAAATATGGAGGCAATTAATGAAAAATGATGAATGCATTAGTAAAAAACAAATATTATATGCAAAAAATTTAAGGAAAACAGAATTTTTAAATAAAATACCTAATGATAAACCTGGTTGGTATAAATGGTGGGCTACAAGGAGAGTTTTAGAAAAATTATTAAATTCTGAATATATTGATAAAAGATATCTAGAAGAAATTTTACCATATTTAACTATGAAAACAATCTGCGGTGAAAAGTATTATTCTATTTATGTTGGTATTGCGGTAAAAGAATCTATACGTAGTAGGCTTAATTGGCATGTTAATCAACATCATAGTGAAAATAGTGTAAAAAGTGGATTTTTATCAACATTAAGAAAAAGTATATCAAGTCTTGTAGCGGGAAGTCAATATAATGAGATATTAACTAATGAATTGATTGATATGTTAATTATAGAATATAATATAGTTGATCTGCCAATAAAAAGTTTAGAGGCAAAAGAAAAAATTGAAAAGATTGAGAATGATGAAATGAAATACAATGTTTTACCTTTAAATATACAGGGGAATAATAGACAAGAATTAAAAGAATTTAAAAAACAATTAAGAAATTTAAGAAAAAAAAGCAAAGATGAAAAATAATCTTTTGTTTTATCGAATCTTGGATTAAATGTTTAAAAGTTTGTATTGTATACATAAATAATCAGCAAAATATAAATGCATATGCAGATGTTCCATTTTTGATTTTAAAAATAATTTAATCTCAAAATAAACGGGAAACTAAATAAATAGTTTTCCGTTTGTTTTTTAACTCCTTAACAAATCAACCCAACTATAAATAACTTTCTTAGCCATAGTAAACAACGTAATTTTTTCAACATCACACGAAGCAACCAAATTAGTAGAAGAAATTTCAGAATTATCTAAAGAAAATACAACTTTGCCAATAACATCACCTTTTTTTATAGGAGCCTCAATATTGTCATTAATTTCAACAGTTTGTGTAACTTGATTTTCTTTGCCTTTTTCTATCAAGGTACCTGCAGAATTTTCCAATATAGCGTCAACATGATTTCTAACACCTTTATTGACAGAAACAGTTTGAATTACATCGCCACCATTTCCAAAACTTTTAAATGAAAATTTATTAAATCCATAATCCAATAATTTTTGTGCTTCTGCAAATCTAACTTTTGTAGAAGGAGCTTTCATTATTACTGCAATAAGAGACAAATCGTCACGTGTAGCACTTGCAGATAAATTATATAAAGCAAGTGATGTAGAACCAGTTTTTAAGCCTGTGATGCCTCTGTAGGTTTTTATCAATTTATTTGTATTTGCAAGTTGAGATTTTCCATCTCTTAAACTATCCATCCAAATTGTTGTATATTTTGTAATATCAGGGTGTTTGGTCAAAAGTTCTCTAGACATTAAAGCAATGTCATAAGCAGATGTAACATGGCCATCTTCGTCTATTCCGTGACAGTTTTTAAATGTTGTATCATTCATCCCAAGCTTTTTAGCTTTGTCATTCATCATTTGAACAAATGCTTCTTCAGAACCTGCAATGTGTTCAGCCATTGCAACTACACAGTCATTTGCAGAAACAACACATATTGCTTTTAACATTTCATCAACTGTTAGAGTTTCTCTTGGATCAAGCCAAATTTGAGAACCACCCATAGAACGTGCATTTTCTGAACAACTTACCGTGTCTGTGTAAGATAGGTTACCGCTATCAATTTGTTCCATTATTAATAAAATGCTCATTACTTTTGTAACAGAAGCGGGACGTAATTGTTCATGTGCGTTGTGAGAGTATAGAACTTGACCTGTTGATTGTTCAATTAATATGGCCGCTCCACTTTCTAAGTTTAAAGAGTTAGTATCTTCTACTTGTGAATTAGTTTCTACTGTGTTTGAGGGTGATATGTTATTGAAAGTTTCATTTGTGGAAATGGAATTGTTACTATTTGTATTTGAGGTGATAGAAGAGGAGACTGTTGATGTTTCCATATCTGTACTCCATATGTATGAACTTGTTGTATCATAGCCTAATGATATTGGTGTTAAGCACACTATGATTAATATAAATGTTGTTATTGTTTTTTTCACTTTTTTACCTCCGTTTTGTTTTTGTATAAATATATGTTGTGTTTATTTTTTTAGAATATCTTTTTGATTTTAGATAAAGTAAATAGTTTATAAAGTATGATATGCTTGTTATAAAAGATAATTAATATTTTATAAAATCTAATTTGCAATTTTATGTAAATTGTGATATAATATAGGTAGCGTCAAAGATACGTTTGTAACTAATAAAAACAATCTCCGAATGGAGAAACACAAAGGAAAAAGGAGAGACAACAATGGAAAATAACAAGATGATGTATCAGGAATTAGCACAGGACAAAATTGAGCCATTAAAAATGGCATTAGGTGTAAAGACAAGTAAAGCGTTGGTATATTTTATAACACGCAAACTTGAACATCCGGAAGAGAAAATCAATGAAATGGCCTCTGATTGTCAGGAGTACATGGAAAAAGTTATTCCAGGATACATGAGAAGAAATGGAGAAGATTTTTTAAATGAAATGGAAATTGATTTAGAAGATCACCTTTTCGGAAAATATGATATTCCAAAAGAGGTTTTCAACAATGGCCATCCTGTAGCAAATCTAGTTAAGATGTATTCAAAAGAAATTTTTGAGGAATTACTTGAGAATTCATTAGAAGACTAAGAAGAGAAAGAATGGAGCGTAATGCTCCATTTTTTCTTGACTTTTTTACAAAAAAATATTAATATAAATGTATAAAAAAATAAAAGGATGTCGATAAAAATGTTAAATATAATAATGAGATTAATAATGATGATATTAATATTATTTGGAATAACACTAATATATGATGCGAGAATCATAACAAAAAAATTCTTTGGATTTGGAGACCAAAACGAAGGCTCTGCAGGGCTAAAAATAATAGGATTTATAATAGCAATAGTTGGCGGAATAGCAATGTATTTTTTATGTAAGTAAAAATATGAATCTCCCAAAAGTACTAAATCAAACAAAAGTAGAATAATGATTAAATAAGTACTAAAAACAAGGGGGACATTGCTATGAACAAGGAACGTAAAAAATTAATAGTATTAGAGGGAATAGTTCTAATACTTATTTTATTTGTGATATTATCACAATGTAATTTACAAGGTGGACAAAAAAATCAAAATAATATAATAGAAAACAACATTCAAAATGTTGAAAATATAAATGATGAAAATTTGGCAAATGATAGTGCAAACACAGTAAATGACGAAATCAAATCAAATAAATCTAGCACTGAAATTCCAATACTAACAGAAGAAGACGAGCAGACTGTTGAAGTCCAAGAAACAGAAGCAGAAGGTTTTGAAGAGCAAGGAATAGTAGCATACAATGGAGCAGAAAAAGCACCAAATGTTCAATTAGGAGAATATGCAGGATTAACATATTATTCACAATTAGACAATAGATGGAAATATAAAATATATTCAAGTGTAGGGAATACAGCACAAACAATAGGAACATCAGGATGTGGACCAGCAGCCGCAGCAATGGTAGTATCTAGCATAAAAGGTAATATAACACCAGACCAGATGGCAGATTTATACATGAAATACGGATATCGTTCATCAAACCAGGGAACATACTGGAGTGCATTTAAATGGACCGCTGATGTGTTTGATATTGGATATAGTGAATACTACAAATTAGACGACGCAATCGCCAAATTAAAAGACAATCATTATATAATAGCAAGTTGTAATCAGGGTCTATTTACATATGGAGGACATTTTGTTGTTTTGGTTGGACTTGAAGGGAATTATATAAAAATATATGATTCATACTTATATAATGGAAAATATGATGTTGCAAGTAGAAGAGGTAAAGCGATTGTAAAAGGAAATACAACATATGTATCACTTCAAGATTTTAGACAATATGCAAATTATAAAAAGTTTTTCTGCTTTAAAAATGATAAAACAAATGTAAATGAAAATAATATTCCTTCAAATAATGCAAATGTGGGAATATCAAAAGTAAATTATCAAGTAAGAATAACTGCAAATAGTGGCTTGAATATTAGAGCAGGAGCAGGTACATCATATCCAAGAGTTGGTGGATATGCAAAAGGAACAATTGTTAAAATTTTGGCTGAATCAAATGGCTTTGGAAAAACGGATAGGGGATGGATATCTCTAAATTATACAAGTACAAATATTGGAAATAGTAGTGTAGTAGGAACTTCTGGACAAACAAGAAAATTGGCTAGGGCAAGTATTTTATATAGTAATTCGAATTTGACAGGGTATAGATATAATTATAAGGCAAATACAACTGTTACAATAATTGAAAATGTTTCAGAAAATGTTGATAAAGTTAGAGCTAATATGACTGGAAGGATAGCATATATAAATAAAAATAATTATTTAAATACTTTGGATAGTTATGCTGGAATAATTAAGAAAACTAAAAATTGTGTTTTGTATTCTAAGGCTAATTTGAGTGGATATCAGTATCAATATAAAGAAAATACTACTGTTATTGTTTTAGAACATGTAAATTCATATGTAGATAAAATCAGGGTTAGACAGACTGGGAGGGTTGCGTATATAAATGTTAGAAATTACAAGTAAAAGAAAGCTGTTTACAATATAAAACTCCCGCAAAAAAGCGAGAGTTTTGTTAGTGGTCATTATTCGAATTCTACAAGAGTAAGGTCACCAGCTTCATTTAAACAATAAATATCAGAAGGATGTTCTTTACAGAATTGCGACACATAATTAATAAAATCATCAATGTGACCTATAGCTAGTGTGTTATTTGCAAAATTGTCAAGGCTATTATATGTACAATATATTTTTATGGTATTGTTATTTAAAAAATTAACTAACTTATTCCAATCTCCTTTTTGATTTTCTATAAGAAATCCTAAAGGATAATATTGCATCATATAAACTTTTTTTCCGTTGCAGGTATAGTCAGGTTCTTTTATCCGTTTTTTAAATTTAAACATAAAAAACTCCTTTCATAAATTGATAATTTTTTAGTGAGCTGACCTAAATCACTTTTAAGATGTTCTAATTTGTTTTATAATTTTTCTACGATTTTGAGTCCCTTTCTTAAAGAATTTGCGTGAGAACAAATCATATTGATTGTCCGTGTACTGTCTGTTTTTTGGGAATTAAGTGGAACTAAACCATCACCATTGATTCGCATAGTTTTGTCCCAAATAAATAATAACAAATCCATAATATCTTTACAGCTAAATACGTTTTTTAATGAAGATGTTATATTTATATGTTCTTTATAAGTAGCATTTTGCATATTTTGGATAAACTGTGAATTTGGTATAATGTCCTTGTCTACATTGTGATCACTAAAAATCACATTGTAAATCTTTTTTAGTATTCGTGATTTTAACCTTTTTTCAACAGTTTTCTTATCTGCAATAATAGTACCATCAAATGGTGTTGAAATAGTTACCAGTGTAATCTCTTTTTTACAGTAATGACTTGCATTATATAAGCATAAACCACATTTTGAATGACCAACTAAAAAAATCTGCTCATAATTTTTTGATAAGTTATTAACAAAATCAGCAATTTCTTTGCTAGATTCTTCTAATCCTGAACATTCAAAAGTAAAGTAAAATGCATAAACAGCAGAATCTTTACTTATTTTAGGTTCAAATTCCTGCATACCTGGATCATGATTAGTAACCATATTGTTGGCATCTATATTTAATGAATGTCCATTGCCAATAATATAGCATCTTTTCCGGTTTTTTCCTTCTTGGATTTTTTGTATAACAACATTTTCAGTTTTATATACAATTTCATCCATGATTTCATTGTTTAAAACAAATTTTTTCATCTAAGTTCCTCCTTTGCATTTGCAATAGTTGTTTTGTATTTTAAAATTGGATTGTTTATATTATACTACAAATTAATATGTTTTTCAAATAGTATGCATTGTTGCTAATAGCATAAAATTATGTAAGTGCAAAAATTGGTAAATCTAGTAAATAAAAAACACAGAGAAGTAACAAACTCTTCTGAGAAATCAATCTGTCTGACTTCAGATACATACAAATTCTAAAAAATTTGTTAAGAATATGAAAACCCACATTCCTGCATACATAAATTCTTTAGAACGCTTTTCTTTTTCGATAACTGTTGCTTTTATTAGTCTAATTAATCCTTCCAATGCTATTATAACGAGGAAAATTACATACACTGTTGTTCTTCCCATAAAATCATCATGGAAGAATAAATTATACATAATTCCAGTACAAGCAACTAGCGTAGTGATAAAGCTTATTAGGTTATACAAAAAGCTATTCACTATCTTTTCAGTCATAGGCTTTACCTTTTTTGTAATCGGCTTTGTTTTTTCAGCAATCTCTGATACGAATTCAAAAAATGAATGAGTTTCAAAATACTCTCTCATACTTTTAATTTCGGAGTAGAAAATACCAAAAATAACACAAAAGCCAACAAGGGAAATACCAAATACTACAAAGAACCAAATTCTCGGATCAATATTGTAATATCTCCGAATGTGATACTGAGTGATGATGAATACCACGATTGTCAACAGAGTTCCTAAAATTTTAAATAATGTCTTTTTCATAAAGTTCACCCTTTCTTAATTTGATGACAGATTGATTTTTTATTCTAAATTATAGAAACTACAATTATTATATTACATTTAGCCTTAAAAAACAATATTTGACATAAAATTATAAAATTTTTAATTTATTTATAATTATATCATAGTAAAGAGCCATTATCATTTTGTCATTGATAATGGCTCTTTACTTAATTAAGTATCACATATTCAAGAAGTATAACATTT
>CAKPJK010000036.1 GCA_934162615.1 uncultured Clostridia bacterium | reverse complement strand
ATATTTAAAGTATTAGACGAACATAACATATCAAAAGAAACAATAGAGAACTGTTTATCAGTATTAGCACAAGGAAAAAACAAAGAAATAGAAAAAATATTTAAAATACTAGACGAGTATGAAATACCAAAACATAATATAGAGGAAAATTATGGAATTATATTTTTAAAAAATATAAATGATTTTACTAAAATTTTCTCCAACCTTCCAGAAGATACTAACAATGAAAATATAATAATGTATATGAAATTAAAAGGATATTACAATAAAATAGTAACAATAGAAGAATTTAATAAAATAAGTACTTTTAGAAATATTGATATAGAAAACATTATTAATGCTAATTTTAAACAAGAATATACTGCATACCATAAAAAAGTATTAAAAGAAAAAGGTGGATTGTATATTGGAAAATCTATACCAATGAATAAACAAGATATGAACAAATATTCAAATATTATATTAGATATAAGTAAAAAAATATCAAATTCACTATCATATAAATATAAATATGACAAACAAGAATTAGAAAGTTATTGTATATCAGTATTGATTGAAAAATGTGGAGATATAATTTATAATATGGATATAGACCAAGAATTTTTATATAATTCTTTATATAGCAAATCTAAAAAATATTGTATAGGATATATTTTGAATCAAAATTTCAATATTGATTTTTCAAAATTTGAGAATACAACAAAAACGTCCAAATATAACAAAAATAATGATATAAAAAAAGAAAAATTAGATGTAAAACAATGGAATTTGAAATCAGAAGATGAAGAAATAATGAAAATACTATCAAACTATTTAGGAATGGGATATGATAATAAAATGGCTTTCGAAAATACAGCAAGAGATTTAGATTTGGATATAGAAGAGCTAATGTATGATATTGAAAAAATCAAAAATCAAATATTAAGCAATGACAAAGAAAATGAAATAGAGCAGGGGGAAAAATAAAATGGAGTATTTTAAAGAATTCGGCATAAAAGATGAGCAAATAACAGAATTAAAAGAAAGATATAATGAAGGAATTATAGAATTTTTAAAAAATGAAGAAATCTTTGTAAGACAGACATTGGAATATTTGCAAGAAAAAAATTTTTTAATATATCCGATATTAGAAAATAATATAAAAATTTTTTTGGAGACAACTATAACTTTGAAAAATGAAGTAAAAAGAATGGAAGAAAAAGGATATTCGAAAAAAACTATACAAATGATATTGATAAACGAAGAATTATATAATAATCAATAGGAGAAATTTTATGATAAGCAAAGAAGAGCTGTTAGAGGTATTAAATGAATATGACTTTACAGAAGAACAAAAAAATAGGATATCAAAAAGTAAAACAGTATTAAAAGTTGGGCAAATAGATAAAATTAGAGAAAATCTAAATGTTTTAATTAATAATAATATAGCGCTGGAAAAAATATCTAAATGTAGAAGTATTTTGTTAAAAAGTGATACTTTTGAAATAGAAAAAATATTTAAAGTATTAGACGCACATAACATATCAAAAGAAACAATAGAAAAATGTTTATCAGTATTAGCAAGCGGAAAAGCAAGTGAAATAGAAGAAATATTTAAAGTACTAGATGCACATAATATATCAAAAGAAATAATAGAAAACTGTTTATCAGTATTAGCACGTGGAAAAGCAAAAGAAATAGAAGAAATATTAAAAGTATTAGACACACATAACATATCAAAAGAAATAATAGAAAACTGTTTATCAGTATTAGCACGTGGAAAAGCAAAAGAAATAGAAGAAATATTAAAAGTATTAGACACACATAACATATCAAAAGAAATAATAGAAAACTGTTTATCAGTATTAGCAAGCGGAAAAGCAAGTGAAATAGAAAAAATATTTGAAGTATTAGACGCACATAATATATCAAAAAAAATAATAGAAAACTGTTTATCAGTATTAGCATTAGGAAAAGCAAATGAAATAGAAAAAATATTTGAAGTATTAGACGCACATAATATATCAAAAGAAATAATAGAAAACTGTTTATCAGTATTAGCATTAGGAAAAGCAAATGAAATAGAAAAAATATTTGAAGTGTTAGAAAAACATAAAATACAAACAGAAACAATAGAAAATTGCTTATCAGTATTAGCAGGAGGAAAGGTAACAGGAAAAGCTGAAGAAATAGAAGAAATATTAAAAGTATTGGAAAAACATGAAATATCAAAAAAAATAATAGAAAATTGCTTAACAGTATTAGCGACAGGAAAAGCCGAAGAAATAGAAGAAATATTAACAGTGTTAGAAAAACATCAAATATCAAAAGAAACAATAGAAAATTGTTTATCAGTATTGGAAAGAGGAAAAGCAAGTGAAATAGAAAAAATATTTAAAGTGTTAGAAAAACATCAAATATCAAAAGAAACAATAGAAAAATGTTTAATAGTATTGGTAAGAGGAAAAGCAAATGAAATAGAAAAAATATTAAAGGTACTGAAAGACCATCAAATATCAAAAGAAACAATAGAAAAATGTTTAACAGTATTGGCAAAAGGAAAAGCAAATAAAATAGAAAAAATATTTGAAGTATTAGAAGAACATCAAATATCCAAAGAAACAATAGAAAAATGTTTAACAGTATTGGCAAGTGGAAAAGCAAATAAAATAAAAAAAATATTTGAAGTATTAGAAGAACATCAAATATCCAAAGAAACAATAGAAAAATGTTTAACAGTATTGGCAAGAGGAAAAACAAATGAAATAGAAAAAATATTAAAGGTACTGGAAGACCATCAAATATCAAAAGAAACAATAGAAAATTGTTTATCAGTATTAGCAGTAGGAAAAGCAAGTGAAATAGAAAAAATATTAAAGGTATTGGAAGAACATCAAATATTAAAAGAAACAATAGAAAATTGTTTATCAGTATTGGCAAGAGGAAAAGCAAAAGAAATAGAAGAAATATTAAAAGTGTTAGAAAATCATAAAATATCAAAAGAAACAATAGAAAATTGTTTAACAGTATTGGCAAATGGAAAAACAAGTGAAATAGAAAAAATATTTGAAACATTAGAAAAACATCAAATATCAAAAGAAACAATAGAAAAATGTTTATCAGTATTGGCAAATGGAAAAACAAGTGAAATAGAAAAAATATTTGAAGTGTTAGAAAAACATCAAATATCAAAAGAAACAATAGAAAATTGTTTAACAGTATTGGCACAAGGAAAAGCAAGTGAAATAGAAAAAATGTTTGAGGTATTAGATAAATATCACATATGTAAAGAAAATATTGAAAAAAATTTTGGCAATATTTTTTCAAAAAGTATAAATAAGTTTGATACAATATTTTCAAAAAATTCTGAAAACATAAAAATGTATATGAAGTTGAAGGGATATTATGATAAAATTGTAACAAAAGAAGAATTAAACCAGATAGCACAATTTAAAAATGTTGATACAGAAAAAATTATCTGTTCTGTTTTAAATCAAAAATATATTGAAACTTACAAAAAAACAATAGAAGAAAAAGGCGGACTTTATATTGGAAAATCTATACCAATGAACAAAAAAGATATGAGTAAATACGAAAATATTATATTAGATATAAGTAAAAAGATATCAAATTTTATGTCATATAGATATAAATATGACAAACAGGAATTAGAAAGTTTTTGTATATCAACATTAATTGAAAAATGTGGAGATGTAATTTATAATTATAATTATAATAATGATATTAATAAAGAGTTCTTATATGGGGCTTTATATAATAAAACAAAAAAATATTGTAAAGGGTATATAATAAAACAAAAAAATAATTATAATATTGATTTTTCAAAATTGGAAAATACAACAAAAACATCAAGTAACAACAAAAATAGTGATGAAAAGAAAGAAATAGATGTAAAAAAATGGAACCTAAAATCAGAAGATGAGGAGACAATGAAAATATTATCTAAATATTTAGAAATGGGATATGATAATAAAATGGCTTTCGAAAATACAGCAAGAGATTTAGATTTGGATATAGAAGAACTAATGTATGATATTGAAGAAATTAAAAATCAAATATTAGAAAATAGTAAAGAAAATGATAAAAAAGAAAATAGTAAAGAAAATGATAAAAAAGAAAATGAGGAAAGATAATGTCAAAAAGGGGCGTCCTTTTTGACAGAGGAGATAAGAAAGGAAGTAATAAATATGGCAGAATTTTCACCAATGATGCAAAGATATCTTGAAACAAAAGAACAATACAAAGACTGCATCCTATTTTATAGACTAGGAGACTTTTATGAAATGTTCTTTGACGATGCAGTAACAGCATCAAGAGAACTAGAACTAACACTAACAGGAAAAGACTGTGGACAAGAAGAAAGAGCACCAATGTGCGGTATTCCGCATCATGCAGCAGAAATATACATATCAAGATTAATTGCAAAAGGATATAAAGTTGCAATATGTGAGCAATTAGAAGATCCAAAAACTGCTAAAGGAATAGTAAAAAGAGGCGTTATAAGAGTTGTAACACCAGGAACTGTAGTTGATAGCAACATGCTAGAAGAAAGAAAAAATAATTTCATAATGTCAATTTTTAAATCTGGAATTTACTTTGGAATTAGTGTATGTGACATTTCAACAGGTGAATTTTACTCTGCAGAAATAAAGGACAACCAAAACTTCCCATTAGTTCTAGACGAAATTGCAAGATATATGCCTTCAGAGCTTGTTATAAACAGTATGATGTCAGATTGCCAAGAAGAAATGGATAAAATAAAAGAAAGATTTGACTCATATATTACAAGATTTAATGATAAATTTTTCACGGATGATGCAGAAAAAATAAGGTATAGATTTAATTTTGTTGATAGTAATCAAAAAGAAATAGCAAACATTGCAGATAAAACATTAGCAGTATGTTCAATAAATGCTTTAATTGAATATATTGAACAAACTCAAATGACTACACTTGACCACATCAACAAGATAACAGTTTACAATATTTCAAAATACATGTCACTTGATATCAATGCAAGAAGAAACCTTGAAATAACAGAAAAAATGAGAGATAAATCAAAAAAAGGAACACTTTTATGGGTACTTGATAAAACATCAACATCAATGGGAGGAAGAGCCTTAAGAAGATGGCTAAATGATCCACTTATAGACACAACAGAAATTAATAGAAGACTAGAGTCTGTAAAAGAATTAAAAGATGATGTTATTTTAAGAGGAGATGTTATAGAAAATCTTAAAAAAGTATATGATATTGAACGTCTTGCAGGTAAAATGGCTTATGGAAATGCAAATGCAAGAGATATGATAACATTGAAAAATTCATTATCAAAATTGCCAGATTTGAAAAAAGTTTTGGCAAATGTAAATTCTCCTATGCTTAAAGATTTATATGAAAACTTAGATGAATTACAAGATATCTATGAACTTGTTGATAAATCAATAGTAGAAGACCCACCAATGACAGTAAAAGACGGTGGAATTATCAAACTAGGATATGATGAAGAAATAGACAAGTTAAAAACTGCTACAACAGAGGGCAAAAATTGGATAATTCAATTAGAAGCAGAAGAAAGAGAAAAAACAGGAATTAAAAACTTAAAAGTTGGATTTAATAAAGTATTTGGATATTTTATAGAAGTTACAAAATCATATTTAGACCAAGTACCAGAAAGATTTATAAGAAAACAAACGTTGACAAATGCGGAAAGATTTATAACAGAAGACTTGAAAAACTTAGAAAATCAAATACTTGGAGCAGAAGAAAAAGTTGTAAACTTAGAATATAATGCATTTGTACAAATAAGAGACGAAATTGCCAAAAATGTTAAAAGACTACAAAAATCAGCAAATATTGTATCAACATTAGATGTACTTACATCATTTGCAACAGTTGCAGAAGACTTGAATTATTGTATGCCAGAAGTAGACGATTCAGGAATTTTAGACATTAAAGGTGGAAGACATCCTGTAATAGATAAAATGCTTGGAACAGGCGTGTTTGTTGAAAATGATACATATCTTGACAAAGAAGAAAATAGATTATCAATTATAACAGGACCTAATATGGCTGGTAAATCTACATATATGAGACAGGTTGCATTAATTACATTAATGGCACAAGTAGGCTCATTTGTGCCAGCGTCAGAAGCACACATAGGCGTTGTAGATAAAATATTTACAAGGGTTGGAGCATCAGATGACTTAAGTATGGGACAAAGTACATTTATGGTAGAAATGATGGAAGTTGCAACAATACTAAAAGAAGCAACAGCAAACAGTTTAGTAATATTAGACGAAATAGGAAGAGGAACATCAACATATGATGGTTTGTCAATTGCTTGGGCTGTTGCAGAATACATTGCAAATAAAGAAAAATGTGGAGC
Source organism: uncultured Clostridia bacterium (assembly GCA_934162615.1). GTDB lineage: Bacteria > Bacillota > Clostridia > TANB77 > CAG-508 > CAG-269. Next base: position 5,558 of record CAKPJK010000036.1, on the reverse strand, counting down.
AAAAACATTGTTTGCAACACATTACCATGAGTTAACAGAACTAGAAGAAAAACTTGAAGGTGTAAAAAATTACAACATTGCTGTTAAAGAAAAAGGAGAAGATATTATCTTTTTAAGAAAAATCTTAAGAGGTGGAACAGACGAAAGTTATGGAATCCATGTTGCACGTTTAGCAGGTGTACCAAAGGCTGTAACACAAAAAGCAGACGAAATTTTAAGAGGACTTGAAAGAAAAAATATCTTAACTGGTAAAAAACAGGAAAGTAAGAAAGCTGTTGAGGGACAATTTGATATGTTTAATTATAAGTTGGCAGAAATTGCTCACGAGATTGATAAAGTAAATTTAAATGAGTTGACTCCAATTGATGCTTTGAATACTTTGGTTAGAATAAAAGAAAAAATGAAATAAAATTAGGGATTAGGGGGACGGGTCTCCAATCCCTAATTTTATCATATTTAATATAAAAAAGGGATTGGAGACCCGTCCCCCCATCCCTAATTTTATTTCAAAGGCAGTCTAGTACTACCAAACTCAAAGCCCATTTTATTCAAAGCAGCTTTAACAGGAATAGGATTAACCTTAGCAAACAAATCATTTATTAAAGGAATACTTTCTAATTGCATATTTTTAGCAATTTCAACATTACCATTTAAAAAATTCCAAACCATATCATGTGTGAATTTAGGTTTAATATTAGATAAAACAGAAATAACCCCAAAACCACCCAAAGAACAAATAGGAATTGCTTGGTCATCATTACCAGAGTAAATATGCAAATTATCACTGCACAAGTGAGCAATTTTGGCAACCTGTGAGATGTTACCGACTTGCTTCTTTTACAGCAACAATATTATCAATTGTTGAAAGTTCTAAACAAGTTTCTGGTTCAATATTCATACCAGTTCTACTAGGGACATTATATAAAATAATAGGGATACTAATACTTTCTGCAATGGCTTTGTAATGTGCAATTAATCCTTTTTGAGTTGTTTTATTGTAATAAGGTGTAACAATTAAAACACCATCAACACCTAAAGATTCAGCAACTTTTGACATTTCAATTGCTTCTTTTGTATTATTTGAACCAGTTCCAGCAATTATAGGTATTTTTCTTGAAGAAGTTTCATTTTTATGTGCAACTTCAACAGCACATTTTATAACATCAATTTTTTCTTCTTTTGTCATTGTAGCACTTTCACCTGTTGTACCACAAACAATTAAAGCATCAATATCATTATCAATTTGAAATTGTAAAAATTTTTCAAACTCCTTTAAATTTACACCATCATTAGTAAATGGGGTTGGAACCGCAGAACCAGCACCTTTAAACAAAATTTTTTTCATAAAATCATTTTCCTTTCATTTTTTTATATGTTATAATATTAAATATATTTTGAAAAATAAAAAAATTGCATAAAAATTTACAGAAACGTGAGATTTTAATTGAATTTTTAACCAAAATATGGTATAATTTCAACATAAATGCCTAGATTTGGCAGACAGAAAAATTTAAGTAATTTTGAAATATGATGAACGAATGAAGGGAAGAAAATAAAGATGGATAAAAAGAGAGTATTAACAGGAGATAGACCAACAGGAAAATTACACATAGGGCACTATTTTGGATCACTAAAAACAAGAGTAGAAATGCAAGACAATCCAGAATATGATCCATATATATTAATAGCAGATGTACAAGCACTTACAGACAATTTTAATAACCCAGAAAAAGTTAGAAAAAATGTAAGAGAAGTTGCAATGGATTACTTATCAGTAGGAATAGATCCTAAAAAAACAACAATTTATATACAATCAATGATACCAGAAACTGCTGAACTAACAGTATTCTACTCAAATTTGGTAACAATTGCTAGACTAGAAAGAAACCCAACAGTAAAAACAGAAATAGCACAAAAAAGAGATATTTTTGGAGAAAGTGTAACATATGGATTTTTAGGATATCCAGTAAGCCAGGCTGCAGATATAACAACATTTGAAGGTGAACTAGTACCAGTTGGAGAAGATCAATTACCGTTAATAGAACAATGTAGAGAAATAGTTAGAAAATTCAATAGCATATATGGTGAAGGTGTATTAAAAGAACCAAAGGCAGTACTATCAAACTCAAAAAGAATAAAAGGACTAGACGGAAACGAAAAAATGGGTAAATCATTAGGAAATGCAATTTACTTATCAGATAGTGAAGAAGAAATAACAAAAAAAGTTATGAGTGCAGTAACAGACCCAGCAAGAATAAAAAAAGACGATCCAGGAAATCCTGATATATGTATGGTTGCATATTATCACAATTTATTTACACCAAAAGAAGATGTAAAAACAATATGTGAAGAATGTAAAGCAGGAAAACGTGGTTGTGTAGCGTGTAAAAAACAACTTGCTAAAAATATAATTGAAGAATTGAGACCAATAAGAGAAAAAAGAGCATATTACGAAGCACATCCAGAAGAAGTTGATAAAATTTTAATGGAAGGCACAGAAAAAGCAAGAGCGGTAGCAAAAGAAACAATGAAAAAAGTAAAAAAAGCAATGATGCTTGATTACTAAATGGAGGAAAAATGGGATTATTTAGTAAAATAAGAGATTTATTAAAAAAAGAAAAAACACCATTGTTAGAAGCAGGAAAAGAATATCAACAAAATAATGTTAATGGAAATTATTTAAAAAGCCCAATCTATTTAAAAGACGCAAATGGAAATAATACTATAATTTTAAATTCAATAAAATATGATAATCAATTTGTATATCAAGATGGTACAAAAACAAATATTATGGTTGCACAGATTCTAAAACAGACAAATATCGGAGAAGAAAGTCATGGATTATTTAGGGGCGATATAGAACATATTGCGTTTGAAATGTCAGATGGCATGGCAGTAAATAATGAAATATTAATGCAAAAAATAGCAACATATTATTCATATGAACAACAGCATAATATGTTCCAAAATGAAGAATGCAAATTTATAGGATTTATAGATGCAAATCCTGGAAATCACCAGATTTCTATAAATCCTAAAATAGATAATTATGTAAAAACTCAAATAAGCGAAAAAATAAAAAACGATAAAAATAAAGAAAATGCTCTAAGACAAGAAGAAATTATAAAAAATCATAAAGAAGATATATCAGCAAGCGAAAAGTATAGAAATAACTTGTACCAAGAAACAATACAATATATGGAAGAAAATAAAAAACAAAAAAATGATAGAATTCAAAATTTTTATTTAAATCAAAAATTTGTACAAAAATCACAGAATGGAAAAACATATGCTACTTTAGAAGGTATAGATGTAACAAATGGTGATTATCTACATGTAAGCGAACTTAACAAAGTTGGTAAAGATGAAACGGGGACATATGTATACACGGCATATTTAGAAGATAGCGCAGAAAAAAATTATGTGCAAAATTTAGGAAATGGAATGGTAAGACATTCAAATAAAGCAGTACCAGTATGTTTTACAACTCAAAAGAGAATTGAAGATATACTTGCAGGACAGAATAGACAAGAAATATATAATGTTTTAAGTCTATTTTCAAATAAAGAAGTTGCAAAAAACAATAATGGATATTTAAATTTTATAGGTTCTTTAGATGAAAACGCAAATATAAAACAAAATAACCAGAATGAATTAACTTCAACAATAAAACAAACAATTTCAAAATTACAAGAACAATTTTATCAAAAGACAATGCAAGAACGCAATGGACAAGGACATAATAATGTGAAATAATATTTTGAAAGAAAAGTGGATTGGAGGAAAAATGTTTACAGATTATACAAAAATAATAATTAAATCAGGTAACGGCGGAAATGGTGCTGCGACATTTAGAAGAGAAAAATATGTAGCAGCAGGTGGACCTGATGGAGGAGACGGTGGAAATGGTGGAAACATCTATTTTCAAGTCGACAAAGATAAAAATACACTAATCGATTTTAGATATAACAGAAAATTCAAAGCAAAAGACGGAGAAAATGGAAGCGGAAACCGTTGCAATGGTAAATATGGAGAAGACTTATACATTAAAGTCCCAATAGGAACTGTTGTAAAAGATGCAGAAACAGGAAAAGTTGTTGCAGACTTATCTAAGCCAAACCAAAAAGAACTAATATTAAAAGGTGGAAGAGGTGGAAGAGGTAACTCACACTTTGCAACACCTACAAGACAAGCCCCTAGATTCTCAGAAGATGGAGAAAAAGGAGAAGAAAAAGAATTAATATTAGAGTTAAAATTATTGGCAGATGTAGGTTTATTGGGATTCCCAAATGTAGGAAAATCAACATTTCTATCAACAGTAACAGATGCAAGACCTAAAATTGCAAATTATCACTTTACAACAATAAATCCAAATTTAGGAGTTGTAAAAACAAAAAATGGTGATGGATTTGTAATTGCCGATATACCAGGAATTATAGAAGGAGCAAGTGAAGGAGTAGGACTTGGAATTCAATTCTTAAGACATGTTGAAAGAACAAGATTACTATTGCATTTTATTGACGTTTCTGGACAAGAAGGCAGAGACCCTATTGAAGATTACAAAACAATAAATGAGGAACTTGCAAAATATAGTGAAAAGTTGGTAAAACGAAAACAGATATTAGTTGCAACAAAAATAGACAGTATGCAAGACGATACAAATTTGAAAAAATTAGAAGAATTAGCTAAAAAAGAAAAATTAGAATTATTCAAAATTTCATCAGTTACAGGTGAAGGAGTTGAACAACTAATAGACCACGTTACAGAAGTTCTAAAAACTTTACCAAAAGAGGAATTGGTTGAAATCGAAGACAGAGTTGTATATACATTGCAAGACAAAGACCAAGAATGGGAAGCATACGAAGAAGATGGTGTTTTCTATGTTAAAGGTAGAGCTGTTGATAGACTTATGGGTAGAATTAATATTGAAGATAACGAGTCTATGTATTATTTCCAAAAATGTTTGAAAAATATGGGAATTGAAGATAAGCTTAAAGAACTTGGTGTGTGCGAAGGAGATACTGTTAAAATTAGTGACTGGGAACTTGAATGGTACGAGTAAATTTTAAAAATATATAAAATATAAAAGGAGAAAATAAAATGAGCGAAAATAAGAATAACAATAATAATGAAGTAGAAGAATTAGATATAAACCATCTAATGCAAATAAGAAGAGACAAATTAAAGGAATTACAAGAAGAAGGAAAAGACCCATTTGAAATAACAAAATTTAATAGAACAAATTCTGCAGGAGAAATAAAAGCAAATTACGAACAATTTGAACAAAAAGATGTAACAGTTGCTGGTAGAATAATTGCAAAAAGAATAATGGGAAAAGCATCATTCTGTACAATACAAGACAGTGATGAAAAAATCCAAAGTTATGTAAGTATAAATGATTTAGGAGAAGAAAGTTACAAAGCATTTAAAACATATGACATTGGTGATATCATTGGAATTACAGGTTTTGTATTTAAAACAAGAACTGAAGAAATTTCTGTACATGCAAAAGAAGTAACATTACTTTCAAAATCATTAAGACCATTACCAGAAAAATT
>CAKPJK010000035.1 GCA_934162615.1 uncultured Clostridia bacterium | reverse complement strand
CAACCATTTCTGATTGATTTCATATCTATCTGTTAGTTCGAACAGATACATCGCTGGTGCGGATGAAGGGACTCGAACCCCCACGCCGTTGGCACTGGTTCCTAAGACCAGCGCGTCTACCAATTCCGCCACATCCGCATTTCGTATTGACAATACCTATAATAGCACATTTTATATTTCATTGTCAATAGTAAAATAATAAAAAATTAAAAAAATTGAAAAGTAAAATTTTATTAAAATGTGTTTGATACAATGGGTCTAAATTCAAATAAAAGATTAGGAGATGATTAGAATGGATGAGAAAATTTATAGTAATCAAAGTTTCGAGGATATCAAACATATTGATGAAAATGGAATCGAATTCTGGTATGCAAGAGAAATGATGAAAATGCTAGAATATAACAAATGGGAAAATTTTGAAAAGGTAATAAACAAGGCTAAGGAAGGTTGCAAAAATAGCAATATTAGTGTGAATGAACATTTTCCTGATGTCAGGAAGTTGTCAAAACGTGCTAATAATGCAGAAGTATTAATTAAAGATTACAAACTAACACGTTATGCGTGCTATTTAATAGCACAAAATGGAGATAGTAGAAAAAAAGTAATTGCATTAGCACAAACATATTTTGCAATTCAAACCAGAAAACAAGAAATTAGTGAAAAAGAGTACAGTTTATTAACTGAAGACGAAAAAAGATTTTATCAAAGAAATTTAACAAGAAAAGGAAACTGTTCACTTAATCAAACTGCAAAAAATGCAGGAGTTAAAAATTTTGATAAATTTCATAATTCTGGATATAAGGGATTATACAATGGAGAAACTGCAGATGATATTGCTAAAAGAAAAGGATTAAGATATAGAGAAGATATTTTAGACAATATGGGAAGTGAAGAACTTGCAGCGAATTTATTCCGTATTACGCAGACTGAATCAAAATTAAAAAGAGATAATATTTCTACAGAAAAAGAAGCAAATAAAACTCATTATAATATTGGAAAAAATATTAGAGAAGTAATTGCTAAAAATGGTGGAACTATGCTAGAAAATTTGCCAACTCCCGAAAAAAGCCTAAAACAATTGGAAAAAGAAAGTAAGAAAAAATTATTGAAACAAAATGTTTAAAATAAATAAAATTTATAAAAAAAGCAAATTTATGTTTGACATTTTTTTGTTTGTGTGATATTATGTACAAAAATGAGAAATGGAGTGAGTCAAATGCCAAGAAAAAGACCAGAATTAAATGTAAGAGAAAAAGCAATACTAAGATATATTGAAAAGCAAATAATGAACGTAGGATATCCACCATCAGTAAGAGAAATAGGAAAAGCAGTTGGATTAAGTTCAACAGCAACAGTACATGGATATTTAGCAAGATTAGAAGATAAAGGATATATAAAAAAACAAGATAAAAAAGGAAGAACACTAAGACTATTAAAAGGAACAGATGGAGAAGCAAAGAAAACATCAACAAAAGACTTCTATACACAAAAAGAATTAGTAGAAGTACCAGTTGTTGGAAAAATTACTGCAGGAATGCCTATTTTAGCAGTTGAAAATGTAACAGATACATTCCCAATTCCAATTGACTTTGTTGGAAATTCTGACTGTTTTATGCTTACAGTTAGAGGGGAAAGTATGATAGAGGCAGGAATTTTAGATGGTGATTACATATTAGTAAGAAAACAAAGCAATGCAAATAATGGTGAAATTGTTGTAGCATTAATAGAGGATGAAGCAACTGTAAAAACATTCTATAAAGAAACAGATCACATAAGATTACAACCTGAAAATAGTACAATGGACCCAATAATAGTTCCAAATTGTGAGATTTTGGGAAAAGTATGTGGCGTATTTAGAAAAATGTAGTGATTTAATTTGTAGAAAGGGAATAATCAATTTTTGATTAATGCTTTATAAAATTGATTATACAAGAAGAGATGATAAAAAGAGTAATATTTGATATAGATAATACACTAATACCTTGGAAAAATGAATATTATAACGAAATATTTGAAGTTTTAAAAGAATTAAATACAGAATGTTCAAATGAAGATTTTAATAAAATTAAAAAAGCCTTTGGAGAATATGAAAATGTATATTATTCATTCAATAAAGAAAATATGATAAATTATATAAATGAATATACAGGGAAAAAATATCCTAAAGAATTTATGGATAAAATTATTGAAAAATGGGCAAAGTGTGCTCCAGAAAAAATAGAGGATTCAATTTTAACGACACTTAAAAAATTAAATAAGCAATATGAAATGGTTTGTTTAACAGATTGGTATAAAGAACAACAGATTAAAAGGTTGAAAAAAGTAAATATTTTAAGATATTTTCAAGATGTATATGCAGCAGAAAATACAAAAAGAAAACCATTTAAAGAAGCGTTTATGCAAGCAATAGGGAAAAATAAACCAGAAGAATGTATAATGATAGGAGATAGTTTTGCAAGGGATATAGAAGGAGCATTAAAAGCGGGTCTTCAAGCAATTTATTATAATCCAAAAGAAACTGAAAAGATTAATAGAAGTTTATATTGTGAATTAGAAACTGAAGAAGGACAAAAACAAATTAAATATTATACTGTATCTAAAATAGATGAGATTTTGAATATTTTATAAATCAGATATTTATATTTTATAATTAATGTTCACAAAGAATTCACAAAAAAGATACAATAAAAATATTGACAAATGACACCGTGTCACTTATAATAATGACACAGTGTCATTTTACTTTTTGAAATAATTTATACAGACATGAAAAAATAGTTTGTCACTAAAAGAGAAAAAGACAATAGTAAAAAATGATAATAAAAGGTGGTGAAAAAATGCCAAAAGAAACATTTTTAAAATTGCCAGAAGAAAAGAAAGACAAAATAATAAAAGCAGCAAAAAAAGAATTTGCACGAGTACCATTTGAACAGACATCAATAAAAAATATAGTAGAAGATGCAGACATTGCAAGAGGAAGTTTTTATCAATATTTTGAGAGTAAAGAAGATTTATTACGGATATATTTTAAATATACATTTTAAAGAAATGAATGCACAAATGCAGGAAAAAGTAATAAAATCTAAAGGTGACATATTTAAGATTTTTATATCAATGTATGACTGTGTAGATAACAACTTGATAAAAAATGAAGATATGGAATTTTACAGAAAAATATTTGGAAATTTAAAAACAAGTGATGATGGTAAAATATTCAAAAAATTTGTTGAAGAAAGACCTAAAAAAATAAAGGATTTTTATGAGTATATTGATACCTCAAATTTAAGAGTAAATTCAAAAGAAGAATTTGAAATTGTAGAAAAAATCTTATTTACAGTAACAACAAAAGCAATTGTAATGAGATTCAAATATGATTCAAAAGAAGAGGCAAGAAAAAATTTCTTAAAACAAATTGAATATTTGAAATATGGAATTATGAGAGGAGAAAATAATGTTTAAAGTTTTAAAAAATTTAAAAGAATCATGGATATCAGTAATTACAATAGTGCTATTATTAATAGTTCAAGCAGCAGGAGACTTAACATTACCAGACTACACATCAAAAATAGTCAATGTAGGTATCCAAAATGGTGGAATTGAAAACGTAGCACCAGAAGTAATAAGAAAAACAGAAATGGATAATATGCTAATATTTACAGAGGAAGACGACAAAATTTTATCATCATATGAAGAAATATCAAAAGATAATTTAGATAGCAACGAATATGAAAAATTAGTAAAAAAATATCCAGTATTAGAAAATGAATCTTTATATAGAATTAAAAAAATAAGCAGTAGTGAACAAGAAGAATTGGATTCATTAATGGCTAAACCTCTAATGATGCTCAGTGTTACAAAGCAAATGACAAAAGAACAACTAGACCAAATGTTAGAAACGGTAAATAAAAAAATTGATGATATGCAAGAAAGCATATTAGAACAAGCAGCAATACAAGAAGTTAAAAATGAATACAAAGCAATAGGAATGAATACAGACAGCATACAAAATCAATACATAATAATGGCAGGATTAAAAATGCTAGGAATATCATTAATAATTATGATATCTGCAATATCAATTATGTGTTTATCAGCAAGAGTTGCTGCAAGACTTGCAAAAACATTAAGAGAAAAAGTATTCAAAAAAGTACTTAGATTTTCAAACAAAGAATTTTCAGAATATAGTACAGCATCTTTAATAACACGTTCAACAAATGATATTCAACAAATTCAAGGGTTAATAGCAATACTATTTAGAGTTCTTGTATATGCACCAATTATAGGTATTGGAGGATTTTTAAGAGTACTAAATCAAAGTGATAACTCAATGGCATGGATTATTGGTGTAGCAATTTTAGCAATATTATTTGTAGTTGCAACATTATTTATAATTGCAATGCCAAGATTTAAAAAATTACAACAATTAATTGATAAACTAAACCTAGTTGCAAGAGAAATCTTAACAGGTTTACCAGTAATTAGAGCATTTAACACAGAGAAAAAAGAAGAAAAAAGATTTGATAAAGCAAATATGGATTTAACAAAAACTAACCTTTTTGTTAACAGAGCAATGAGCTTTATGATGCCAACATTAATGTTAATTATGAATGGAATTTCATTGCTAATCGTTTGGGTTGGAGCACATGGAATTGATAATGGAACAATGCAAGTTGGAAATATGATGGCATTTATTCAATATACTATGCAGATTGTAATGAGCTTCTTAATGATATCAATGGTTTCAATAATGTTACCAAGAGCGTCAGTATCTGCAAATCGTATAAATGAAATAATCGAAACAGATGAATCGATAAAAGATAGTAAAGAACCTAAAAAATTAAATCCAAACAAAAAAGGACTTGTTGAATTTAAAAATGTTTCATTTAGATATCCAGATAGTGATGAAGAAGTTTTAAGTGATATTTCATTTACTGCAGAACCAGGAAAAACAACTGCTATCATAGGAAGTACAGGTAGTGGAAAATCTACAATAGTTAATTTGATACCTAGATTTTATGATATAACATCAGGAAATCTTTTAATAGATGGTGTTGACATTAAAGATATATCAAATAAAGATTTAAGAAAAATTATAGGATTTGTACCACAAAAAGGAATATTGTTCTCTGGAACAATAGAATCTAATATAAAATATGGAAATCCAAATATGTCTGACGAGCAAATGATTGAGGCGGCTCAAATAGCACAGGCAACTGAATTTATTGAATCAAAACCGGAAAAATATCAAGAACCAATTGCACAAGGTGGAAGCAATGTGTCTGGTGGTCAAAAACAAAGATTATCAATTGCAAGAGCAATAGCAATTGACCCAGAAATATTAGTATTTGACGATAGTTTTTCTGCACTTGATTTCAAAACAGATAGTATTTTAAGAGCAGAACTTGCTAAAAAGACACATGACAAAACAGTAATTATAGTAGCACAAAGAATTAATACAATTTTAAATGCTGACCAAATTATAGTATTAGAAGATGGAAAAGTTGTAGGAAAAGGAACACATGAAGAATTAATCAAAACTAATGAAACATATAAACAAATTGCATTATCACAACTTTCAGCAGAAGAACTAAATTTACAAGATTCTAATTTAAGAACTGAAAATAATCAATTAATGGGAGAAGGAGGTAAAGAACATGAGTAATAATCAAACAACAAATAAACCTCCAAGAATGAGAGGACATGGACCAATGGGCGGTGGACCAGGTGGACACGGACCAGTAGAGAAAGCAAAAGATGTAAAAGGAACAACAAAGAAGTTAGGTCAAAGACTATCAAGTTATAAAATAGCAATAATAATTGTAATGATATTTGCAATTGGAAGTACAATATTTAGTATTGTTGGACCAAAAATATTAGGAAATGCTACAACAGAAATATATACAGGACTAATGAACAAAATAAACAGAACTGGTGGAATAGATTTTGCCAAAATAGGAAAAATTATTTTATTCGCATTAGGATTATATGGTGTAAGTGCACTATTCTCAATGATTCAAAGTTACATTATGGCAGGTGTTGCACAAAAAGTAACATATAAAATCAGAAATGAATTAACAGAAAAAATAAACAAATTGCCAATGAAATATTTTGATAAAAAGACAAATGGTGAAGTATTATCAATAATTTCAAATGATGTTGATACATTAAGTACAGGATTAAATCAAAGTATTACACAAATTATAACATCAATTTTCACAATTATAGGAATATTAGTAATGATGTTCTCAATAAGTTGGGAAATGACAATTGTAAGCCTTTTGATATTACCAATATCAGGAGTAATACTAAAAAAAGTAATAGGAAAATCACAAAAATATTTCGTAAAACAACAAGAATACTTAGGACATGTAAATGGTCAGGTTGAAGAAGTTTATGGTGGACACAATATTGTTAAAGTTTTCGGAAGAGAAGAACAAGCAATAAAAGAATTTGAAAAAGAAAATCAAGAACTATATAAATCAGGATGGCGTTCACAATTTTTGTCAGGATTAATGTATCCATTAATGAACTTTGTAGGTAATGTTGGATATGTTGCGGTAGCAATTTTAGGTGGATATTTTGCAGTAAAAGGAAGAATCACAGTTGGTAATATCCAAAGTTTTATACAATATAACAAACAATTTACTCGGGCCAATAGGTCAAGTTGCACAAATATCAAGTACAATACAATCAATGATTGCAGCTGCTGAAAGAATATTTGAATTTTTAGAAGAACCTGAAGAAGTTGAAGATGTAAAAAATCCAATATCAACAGATGGTTTAAAAGGAAACATTGAATTTAAAAATGTTCATTTTGGATATGACCCTGAAAAAACAATTATAAATGACTTTAATGCGAAAGTTAAAGACGGTCAAAAAATTGCAATTGTTGGGCCAACAGGCGCTGGTAAAACAACAATGGTTAAATTATTAATGAGATTTTATGATGTAAATAGTGGTGAAATCTTATTAGATGGTCATAACATTAAAGATTTTAAACGTGGAGACCTTAGAAAAATGTTTGGCATGGTTCTTCAAGATACATGGCTATTTGGTGGAACTATAAAAGAAAATATTAAATATAGTAAGCCAGATGCAACAGATTCTGATGTAATAAAAGCAGCAAAAGCAGCGCATATACATCATTATATAAAAACATTATCAAAAGGATATGACGCAAAAATTAATGAAGAATCAACAAATATATCTGCAGGTCAAAAACAATTGCTAACAATTGCTAGAGTTATACTTGCAGACCCTAAAATATTGATTTTAGATGAAGCAACAAGTTCAATAGATACAAGAACTGAACAACAAATTCAAGCCGCTATGGATAATTTAATGGAAGGTAGAACAAGTTTTATTATTGCACATAGATTATCTACAATAAAAAATGCTGATTTGATTTTAGTTATGGACCACGGAGATATTGTTGAGCAGGGTACACATGATGAATTACTTGCAAAAGATGGTTTTTATGCAAAATTATATAATTCTCAATTTGAGGATTGCAATGATGAAGTAGAATAATGTCATTTTGAGTGTTTTTGGGGGTCGGTTCTATTTGTGACATTATTATAAGAAAAAATGAAAAATTAATATTTAAAAGGCTATAATATTATAAGTATAAAAACTTATAAAAACTATAGCCTTTTAATTTTTTATTGAATTATTTTTCATATTCGTAGCTTGAACACATTGATTCATCAGCTTTTTGAGTATCACAATCTTGAATAGGTGATACTTGTATTTCGGCTAATTGACAGCGGTTTTCTAAGTTGTTATATTTACAACTTGTAACACTACAACATATTTTTTGATTCTTTTCCATGCCAAGACCTCCAATAAAAATAAAATGAATTTAATTGAATTACAATTTTTATTATTTTTTGAATCATAATCTATTTTTAAATTCTATATTAGTATGGATAAAAAAATAGAAAATATGCAAAATATAATTAATCATTAATGTAAAAATCATACATGATATATTTAGTCACAATTATCATCAGAAGAACTTTCACAAATTGTTGGAGGCTCTTTAAAACTCAAATACCAATTAATACCATTTTGATTTTCTTTAATAGAATTTTGCCTTTCTTGAAGTTCTTCAAAAGTTTTTGGGGCAGGAACAATAACAGGTTGCCCAGGCATCCAATTAGCAGCAGTAGAACCTTTACTGCAGTCAGCCATTTGAAGAGCCTGAACAGTTCTTATAATTTCAGGAACAAATCTACCCACATTTAAAGGATAAACAAAAATCGTTCTAACAATACATTTATCATCAATTATGAAAACATTTCTAACAGTTTCTGTTGTACTTATATCATTTGAAATCATACCATATTTTCTGGCAATTTGACCATTTCTATCTGCAACAATTGGGAATGGAAGTTTGATGCCAGTTCTACAATAAATATCATACATCCATGCCAAATGAGATGGATTGCTATCAATACTTAATCCTAAAAGTTCAGTATTCATTTGCTGAAAATATGTATATGCTCTAGAAAATGCAATCATTTCAGTTGTACATACAGGTGTAAAATCTCCCGGATGGCTAAAAAATACTAACCATTTGCCTTTATAATCGTTTAATGTTCTTGGACCAAAAGTCGTTGTTGCTTCAAAATCAGGTGCCTTTTGTCCTATTTTGACATTACCATTCATCATTAATTCATAATCCATAAAAATAAACTCCTTTCTGGTTTTTTATATAATATTGAAAAAAAATAAAATGGTTACAAACAAGTTACTATTTAAAAATTATATTAAAATTTATAAAAACTTTTATAAAAAAAAATAAATTTTCATAAAAGAAAAAGACATTTTTATAAAATATATGACACAAAAAGACAAAAAAATAGTATAATTTAAACCCTAAAAAGTAAAAAAAGGGAGATATTATAAATGGAAGAATTAGAAACAAAAAGATACATATTAAGAAAACCAACTGAAAATGATGCAGAAATAATATATGAAAAATGGGGGACAGACAATGAAAATATAGCCCAATACAAAGAACATAAATTTTATAGAAATATAATAGAAGCAAAAGCATTAATTAAATCAGTAATAAAAGAAAGCGAAGATGAAATTGTATTTTGGATAATAGAAGAAAAAGAAACAAAAAATATAGTAGGATATATAAAATTACCAACTGGTGGAATAAAAGACAAAAAAAGGGAATTAACATTTTACTTTTTAAATGGATATAGAGAAAATGGTACGCCAGAAGAGGTGTTAAAAGGTGTAATAGATTATATTTTTTCAAAAGAAAAATATGAAACAATAATAACAAAATTTTATGATAGAAACGAAAAAAACACAAAATTAACTCATAGTGTACTAACAAATGTTGGAATGGTAAGAGAAGGAATTTTAAGAAATAGATTAATAAATGATGAAGGAAAGAAAATAAATAAATATGTATATTCTATTTTAAAAGAAGAATGGAAAGCAACACGCAAAAAATAATTTTATGAATAGTGAATAGTAACTAGGGGCTGTAAATTGTAACAATAAATCTTTTAAAATCTATTGACATATTAAAATTTTAGAAATAAAATAGCATTGAAAAATAATTGTTAATAAAAAAGAAAAATTTGTTAACAATAAAAAATGTTAGGAGGAATTTATATGGCATTAGTAACAACAAAAGAAATGTTTGAAAAATCAATGAAAGAAGGATATGCAATAGGAGCATTTAATGTAAATAATATGGAAATAATACAAGGAATCGTAGATGCAGCAGCAGAAGCAAATTCACCCGTAATCTTACAAGTTTCATCAAGTGCAATAAAATATGCAAGAATTAATTACTTAATGAAAATGGTACAAGCAGCAGTTGAAGAACATCCAAATATACCAATAGCAATACACTTGGATCATGGACCAGACTTTGAAACTGCAAAAATGTGCATTGACAATGGTTTCACATCTGTAATGATAGATGGATCAAAATATGATTTTGAAGAAAATGTTGCATTAACAAAGAAAGTTGTAGATTATGCACATGCACATGGAGTTCCAGTAGAAGCAGAACTTGGAAAATTAGCAGGAATCGAAGACGATGTAAATGTAGCTGCAAATGATGCAATGTACACAGACCCTGCACAAGCAGAAGAATTTGTTAAAAGAACAGGATGTGATTCTTTAGCAATTGCAATTGGTACAAGCCACGGAGCATACAAATTCAAAGGTGAAGCAAAATTAAGATTTGATATTTTAAAAGAAGTAAAGGCAAGAATACCAAATACACCTATAGTATTACATGGAGCATCAACAGTAATACCTGAATTAGTAAATATGTGTAATGAATTTGGTGGAGACATCCCAGGAGCAAAAGGTGTTCCAGATGAAATATTACATGAAGCAAGTATTTCAGGTGTTTCAAAAATAAATGTTGATACAGATTTAAGACTTGCTATGACTGCAGGAATTAGAAAAACATTTGTTGAAAATCCAAATGTTTTTGATCCTAGAAAATATTTAGGTGAAGCAAGAGAAATAATAAAAGAAACTGTAAAACATAAAATTGTTGATGTTTTCGGTTCAGAAAATAAAGCATAAAAAATTAGGGATTAAGGGGACGGGTCTCCAATCCCTATTTTTTTAGTGATATAAGATTAATATATACTAATCTTTTCTAAATTATAAAAAATAGGGATTGGAGACCCGTCCCCTTAATCCCTAATTTTTTATGGAGTAACATTGAGAGTTTTATTATTAGTATATATTACCATTCCAGGTTTTGATCTAGAAGGCTTTTTAACAAATTTTACCTCGCAATAATCAACAGGAACATTAGAAGAATTGCACGCCTTACTGTGTTTAGCCGCAATTTTAGCAACTTTAATCAAAACATCATTACCAGGATAGGGCAAATTATTATCAATTTTTAAAATCGTATGACTACCATGGAAATCCTTAGTATGGAACCAAATATCACTTCTACTTGCAAATTTCAAAGTTAAATAATCATTTTCTTTATTATTTCTACCAACAAAAACGGTGTAGCCATCAACAGTATATTTGATAGGGTTAAAAGAAACTGTCTTATTTTTTGTCAATTTAGATTTCTTTATTTTAGAAGACTTTTTATTATTTGTCTTTAAAGAAGTTTTTTCTTTAAAAATATCATTTTCAGCAATTTCTTCATATATAGATGCAATTTCATCAATAGTTGAGCAACTTTCTAACTCATAAACAACACTTTCAATATAATTGATTTCGTTAAGAGTATCAATCTTTTGCTCAGATACAACAACCAAAGCATTTTTTAATTTTGAATATTTTTTAAAAAATCTTTTTGCATTTATACTTGGAACAAAACGTTTATCAAGTTTGATTTTTATTAAATTATTGTTATCATAATAATTTTCAAGTTCAAGTTCTTCTACATTTTGGTTAGGAATTCTATATAAATTTGATGTTATAAGTTCACCATAAAGTCTATATTTGTCCATTCCATCACATTCTTTTAATTTTTCATCGATATTATATAAACGTTTTTTATATTTTTTTAAAGTATCTAAGATTAACTTAAGCATAGTGTTTCTGTAGTTTTTAAATTGTTCATTTGTTTCTTTGTTAAAATAAAAATCATCAACAAAAAAGTTTAAATTAAAAGGCTCAGCTGATGAATTTTTAGGGACTAAAAAGTAATCTTTTTTAATGCCATCACTATTTTCAACAAATTCAAATGACAAATTGTCTGTTCCAATATTATTTACAACTTGATTTATATAATTAAAAATTTTTTCTAATTCATTTTTACTAATTTTAAATGAAGAAGAATTTTGGATTCCTAATTGTTTTATTATAGCACTTATAAAATTTTTAGAAATACCGTTGAATGTATTTGAGATAATAACTGGTAAATCTGAAAGTGCAGTGTTATATATGTCGAAGTTTTTGGTATTTCCGTTTTTATTAGAACAATATATACTTAATTTTTGAACAAAATTCTGAAAATTTTTTAATTCTAAAAAACTGTATTTATCAGATGTTGGAAAACTATATTTTGTATGTGGTAATATATCCCTAAAATTTTCGTCCAATTCCTTAATGTGTCTTAAACTATCAATAATTATATTTGCGTCATCCAGCAAAATTATGTTGCTATGTTTTCCCATAAGCTCAATTACTAATTTTTTAGATACAATGTCGTCTAGCTCGTCAAAACCTTCGAATTCTAATATTATTAATCTTTCTAAGTCGAATGTTATAATTTTTTTTAATTTTAATCCAATTAAATTTTTGCGTAATAACATGCAAAAGTTAGGAGCTACCTGTGGATTTGGACGTGTATGTGTTGTTAAGTTGATTCTACAGTATTGTGAGTCTATACATATATTTAATGCGTAATTTATTCCGTTTTGATATATTCCTAAAATGATTGTGTTTTTGTTTGGCTCAAAAACTTTGTCTATTCTAGCACCTGTTAGTGCTGAGAGTTCTGTTGATATTGCTTTTGTTACTATTCCATCAAATGCCATTTTGATCATTCCTTGTATTGCGTATTTAGGTTTTTTATAAAGGTTTTACCTATAAACCGATTTGATGTTGTAATTAAATTTTAATTTGTAATTTTTGTTTATTATACTAGAAAATGTTTGGATTTTCAATAGGAATTTTTAGAGAAAATAATACAATATGACAAAAATGTTACAAACGTTTTACATTAATATGACATTTGAATTAAATTATTGAAACACACTTTACGTTATGATATACTTAGACCATAGATATGACATAAAAACAAAAGAAAAGGAGAAATGACAATTATGAAAAAAAAGATAAATACATCAAACTTTGAAACTGTTGTGACTGTAGAGAGAGAGAGAGAGAGAGAGAGAGAGAGAGAGCTACTCTTTATTAAGCGTTAGAAAAAATTGTGATTTAATAAAA
>CAKPJK010000034.1 GCA_934162615.1 uncultured Clostridia bacterium | reverse complement strand
GAGCCAATTGAAAATATAGTAGACTTTACACCAAGAACAAAAAGAGTAGTAGAGTCTGCATTTATAGAAGCAAGAAAACTAGGATACAACTTTATAGGAACAGAACATCTTTTAATAGGAATATTAAGAGAAGGTGACTGTGTGGCAGCAAAAATCTTGTTAGACTTAAATGTAAATATTCCAAAACTTTACAATGAAATTGTAAAAGTAATAAACGAAGGTGAAGATTATAATTCAAGTGATGACAGTTCAAACAATTCAAATAGAGGAAAAAGAAGAGTAAGTTATAATCAAACACCAACATTAAATCAATTTGGACAAGATTTAACGAAAAAAGCAGAAGAGGGAAAGTTGGACCCTGTAATAGGAAGAAAACAAGAAATTGAAAGAGTAATTGAAATTTTATCAAGAAGAACTAAAAATAATCCATGCTTGATAGGTGAACCTGGTGTTGGTAAAACAGCAGCAGTTGAGGGATTGGCTCAAAAAATAGCAGCTGGAGATGTTCCAGAAATTTTGAAAGATAAAAGAGTTGTAACACTTGATATCTCTGGAATGGTTGCAGGTGCAAAATATAGAGGCGATTTTGAAGAGAGAATTAAAAAAGCTTTAAATGAAGTAAAAAAAGCCGGTGATGTAATTCTTTTCATAGACGAAATTCATACAATAGTTGGTGCTGGTGCAGCAGAAGGAGCAATTGATGCAGCTAATATTTTAAAACCTTTACTTGCAAGAGGTGAAATCCAATTAGTTGGTGCAACAACTTTAAATGAATATAGAAAATTTATCGAAAAGGATGCCGCCCTTGAAAGAAGATTTAGTCCAGTTACTGTAAATGAACCATCTGAAAAAGATACAATTCAAATTCTAAAAGGAATTAGGGATAAATATGAAGCACACCATAATGTAAAAATAACAGATGAAGCAATTGAAGCGGCAGTTAAATTGTCTATAAGATATGTAAATGATAGATTTTTGCCAGATAAAGCAATTGACTTAATTGATGAGGCGTCTTCAAAGGCTAGATTAAGAACATATACAGAGCCTGATAGTTTAAAAGAATTACAAGAAGAAATTGAAAAAACAAAAAATGAAAAAGAAGAAGCAGTATTAAATCAAAAATTTGAAAAAGCGGCAGAATTAAGGGATACAGAAAAGGCTTTAAGAGACAAATTTGAAAAAGAACAAAGTAAGTGGAAAAGCAAAAATACTAAATCAATTGTAACTATAACTGAAGAAAATATCGCTGAAGTTATTGCAAATTGGACAGGTATTCCCGCTAAAAAAATAACAGAGGATGAAAACGAAAAATTAAAAAATCTTGAAAAAGAATTGCATAAAAGAGTAATTGGCCAAAATGAAGCAGTAGAAGCGGTTTCAAAAGCAATAAGAAGAGGAAGAGTTGGTTTAAAAGACCCAAACAGACCAATAGGTTCATTCTTATTCTTAGGACCAACAGGTGTTGGTAAAACAGAACTTTCAAAAGCATTAGCAGAAGTCTTATTTGGGAACGAAAATGCAATGATAAGACTAGATATGTCAGAATTTATGGAACCACATTCTGTATCAAAATTAATAGGAGCACCTCCAGGATATGTTGGTTTTGACGATGGTGGTCAATTAACTGAAAAAATAAGAAGAAAACCATATTCAGTAGTTTTATTTGACGAGATTGAAAAGGCACATCCAGATGTTATGAATATGTTACTTCAAATTCTTGAAGACGGTAGATTAACTGATAGCCAAGGAAGAACAGTTAACTTCAAAAATACAGTTATAATTATGACTTCAAACTTAGGGGCTAGACTAATTACAGATAGAAAACAATTAGGCTTTGCAAATAAAGAAGGAGAAGTAGATTCTAAGAAAGAATATGACGATATTAAAAAAGAAGTTATGGCAGAGTTGAAAAAAGAACTAAGACCTGAGTTCATAAACCGTATTGATGAAATAATTGTATTCCATAAATTAAATGACAATGACATTAATCAAATTATAGATATCATGCTTAAAGAAGTTGTAAATAGATTAAAAGAACAAAAATATGATGTCAAATTTGAACCTGATGTAAAGGAAATGATTGCAAAAGAAGGTATTGATAAGAACTTTGGTGCAAGACCTTTAAGAAGAACTATTCAAAATTTAGTTGAAGATAAATTGGCTGAAGAAATTTTGGATGGTAAATTAATTAAAGGTAAAGTTAATAAAATAACAAAGAGACAATTGGGACAATCCTAATTGCCTCTTTAATTTTATAAAAAATTATAAAGTTAATATTGACATATAAGTGACGAGGGTATAAAATATGGAAAACAAAAGATAATATGATTATAAAATGATATTTTGTTTATAATCTTTAGGGAGGAAATAAAAATGATAGATATAAAAACTTTAATTAATGATATAAATTCAAAAATGGATGAGGAATTTATAATACAACTAGATGGTATAATAACAACACAAATAAAGACAAGAGGTTTGAAACTACAAGAAGGGAAAGAATGCATAAAATTTTTTGATAAAAATAATAATGAAATATTATCAGTTTTAAAGCATCAAATTATGAAAATAGGAAATGTTTCTAATGGTTATGTAATAAAATTTGATGCAATGCAAAATTTAAAAATAGAAGTGTAAAATAGAGGCCTACTTGGGAGAATACTTTTTCAGCAATCTCCTAAGTAGACCATTTTTATTTTAATGATTGAGCAATGTTTTCGCACAAACTAATATATAAATCTTTATTTTGGTTTGGAATTGAACTTAAAATATCAATAAATACTCTATCAATATTTTTTTCGGTAATTCCAAATACTAGGTAGTCTAAACTTACATCTAAATTTTTTGCAATATTCACTATGGTGGATAAACTACAAATGCTAGAACCACGTTCAATTTCACTGATGTATGAAGGTGAAACATCTATTATTTCTGATAATTTTTCTTGTGTTATTTTTAATTCTTTTCTTTTGTTTTGGATTCTTTTTCCGATTTCTCTATAATTTAAATTTTCCATATATACTCACCTCATTGATATAATATTTTATAATGAATTAAAAATAAATAAAATCAACTAAAAATGTTGAACTATGGCCAAAACTGTAGAAATAAAAAGCTTTAATGTCATTTTTATTCTTTTTATAATATATTACAAAAATATTACAAAAGTATGACATTTTTGTTAAAAAACAAAAATACAACCATAACTGTTGAACTACAGTTTTGGTTATGATAAAATTAAATTAAAATTGATAAAGTATGCATTTATATTGTTAAAATGTTTGGAAGGGGGATGCAATTTATAGGTATTAAAATTTAAAAATTACAAACAATAAGAAAAATTAAGGAAAAAACAAAGGAGGATTTTATAATAATGTTGAGTAAGAAGAACAAAGGAATAACGCTTGTAGCGTTAGTAATTACAATAATAATCCTATTAATATTAGCCGGAGTGGCAATAGGACAATTATCAGGAAGTGGCTTATTTGAAAAAGCTAAAAAAGCAAAAATAGAACAAATGAGAGCAGAAGCAAAAGAAAATGTTGATTTGGCAATAATGCACATACAAATAAGTGAATCTGAAAAAGGAAATAAATTAAGCTTAAAAACATTGCATGAACAATTACCAACAGTAGATAATAGAATAAGTTCAGATGAATATACTGATGGAGATAATACATTAAATGCGGTATATACAGACAAAAAAATGTCTTTTGATATAACAATTGATAGTTCATTTAATGTTACAGTTGCTGAAACACCAAAAGATAATAATAAATTTACGATAACAGTAGACGAAATAAAAACAAGTAGTATAAGAGTTACAGGTGACTCAAATAGCTTAAAAGGTTTTGATGTTGCTAATTTTACATATGTAGCACAAACAAGTGGTTCAAATCAGATAAAAGTAGAGCATGTAACTGACATAAGTTATACAGTAACAGGCCTAAGCCAAGGAACAACTTATACAGTATATATGTTAGCATATGATAAAGCTGGAAATGAAAGAAAAAGTAATGTAAAAACAGTAACAACAGAAAGTATACCAGATGGAACAAAGAAAGGTGCTATAACATTTGGTGCAACAACTTGGACAAGTGGAAAGACAAGCATACAAATAAGTACAAATACAAATTATTATATAGAATATCAAGTAAATGGTACTTCTGGAAGTTGGACAAAAGCAGCAACTGCTGGAACATCAATAACAGTGCAAAATTTAAATCATAATGATATAGTGTATGCAAGATTAACAGATGGAACTTCATCAGGAAATTATGCGAATGTGACAATAGTGGATACAATACCACCAGAAGCATTTACAGTAAAGGCATCAAATGTGTCAGAAACAAGTATAAAAATAAAGGGAACTGCAACAGATAATCAGTCTGGAATAAAAGATTACAGCTATTATGTAAAAACGTCAAGTGGAATAGTTGTTAATAAAAAAGAGCATACAACAGATACTAGCTGGGAGGTAACAGGTTTAACAAATGGTACAGAATATATAGTATATATGATAGCATATGATAATGTGGGAAATGAAACAAAAAGTAATGAAAAGAAAATAACAGTGCAAAAACCATTAAATTATGCAACATCGGGAGCAGTTGAATATGATGCAGGAAATTGGACACAAGAAGAAATAAATGAATTGGGAAACTTGTATAATTATAATTCAAGTCATACTACTAGTGCTGAGTTAAACTTCACATTTGGAGGATTTAAGGCAGGTGAGAGTAGAAATAGTAGTGTATCACCACAAAGTGGATACGGAACACCGGAATATGAAGGATGGCAAGTATTAGAAAGCGAAGAAAAAACAGTAAATGGAGAAAAAAGAATATATATAAAAAGTATAGTACATGCCGGAGCACCAGAAAATTTTGTATATTATTATAGTCAAACAAATGATGCATATAGAGCGGAATATATATTATCAAGTGGGAAAATAAAAAATAGCAGTTTAACAAGTAATATACCAACAAAAACAAGAAATTGGGATAAATATAAAGACCAAAGCAAATTATCATTAATAGATGATGTCCATGTGATGACTGATGCTGAAGCAGCAAAATTACCTAACGGTAATGCTAGAAAGACAGGGGCATATTACTGGCTCGGTTCTGCCATCACCAACAACTACGTGTGGCATGTGAAATCTGACGGTGGCCTGGACCAATACAACTACCGCACTCGTTGTTTTGGGGTCCGTCCCGTAGTTTCTCTGAAGTCTGGAGTCTATGTAGTTAGTGGAACTGGAACAGGGGATGATCCATATATATTGGGAAAATATTAGGATATAAATTCTATCAAGATAAAAAGGAAAAATGAAAAAATGGCAACAAGAAATAAAAAGAAAGGCTTAAGGCTAGTTGACTTAATAATAGCTATAATTGCGATAGTAATAGTTATTGCGATTGTAGCAAACATTAATAAAAAGAAAACAAAAAATGCTGAAGAAAATAAAACAGTAACTCAAAATGAAGAAACACAAAAAGCAGAAGAGAAAGATGTAATCGAGTTATAAGATGGGACAAAGTTAAATGTAAGTTCAAAATTAAATGAAAATAAATCTTTAGGTGATTTAGCAATAAAAGATATACAGCTTACATATAAAGATGGTGTTACAAATTTACTTGCAACAGTAGAAAATACTAAAAAGGAAAAAATATCAATGACAAATGTTTCAATTCAATTAGTAGATGAAAATGGAAAGGAAATATATACATTAAATGGAGTAATTGAAGAAACAAAGGCAGGAAAAACTGCAAAAATAAATTGTTCAATTACTGCAGATTTTGCAAATGCATATGATTTTAAAATTACGAAAAAATAATTAATAAAGCACTAAACCGCTAACGCGGTTGTCGTAAATAAAAAAGAAAAAAATAGTAAGTTAAATACTTGAAAAAATATAAAATACCCCTTAAAATATAATTATGTAAAGTAATTTGCAAACATATTTTAAGGGAGTTTTGTTTATGAAAAACAAAGAATTATTAGAAAAATTACAAGAAGATATGGAACTTCGACGGATTTTCAAAGTACACAAAGTACAGTTATTATCACAAAGGAAAAGAAATAATAGAATATTTTAATAAACCAATGGAAGAAGTAGCCACAAAAGAATTAAGAGATTATTTATTAAAATACTTAAAAGAAGAAAGAAAGTTAAGTTCAAGGAGCATAAATTATTACAACAGTATAATAAGATTTATATATGATGTAGTATTGGACATACCAATAAACCAGAAACAAATACCGATGTTAAAAGGAAAATGAAGATTACCAAAGATATTAAGTGAAGAAGAACTTAATGTCTTTTTTGATGCATGTGAAAATTATGAATATAAAACAATATTCATGTTAATGTAGTGTTACAATTGATGTGAAACAAAAAAATATAGAAAAAAAGTGATTCAAGTAGTATAATTGAATTGTCGAAAAAAATTATACGAAAGGACTTGAATCACTTATGGATATTATAACACAAAAAAATAAAAATACAAAGAGATATTTACCACATGAAATAAAAACAAGAGAAAATGCAGTAAAAATGTATAGAAATTGTAATGATATAGGTTATGTATGTAGAAAATATCATATATCAAGAACATCATTATGGAGATGAAATAAAAAATATGATGGAAGTAAAGAAAGTTTGAAAGACAAGTCACATAGACCATTAAGCAAGCATCCCAAATAACATACAGAAAAGGAAATAAAATGGATAAAAGATTTAATAAAAAGAAATCCACATATAACATTAAATGAAATATAGTATAAGTTAAAAATAAATAAAGGATATACAAGAAAACCAGCATCATTATAAGATATTATGGGTACAAAACAGAAGAAATACAGACAGATAATGGAGTAGAATTTACGTTTAATAGATCAGATGTAAAAAGCGAACATCCAGTGGATACATTATTGAATGAATTAGGAATAAAACATTACAAAATAAGACCAAGAACGCCAGAACATAATGGAAAAGTAGAAAGAAGTCATAGAAATTATAATGAAAGATTTTATAGCTACTTAAAATTCTATAGTTTAGAAGATTTAAGAAAACAAGGAGCAGTATATTTAAAGAGATCTAACAGAATACCAATTGCTGTTTTAGGATATTTAACACCAAAAGAAAAAAGAGCAGAATTAATGTGTGCATAAATAAAAACAAATTCAATATATTACAAGAATAATATATTAATTTATTTCACATCATTGACTAACATACATAAAAAATTTACAATTTTCAAAAATTTTATTGCAATTTAAAATAATTTGTGATAATATAATTTTGTTTTTAAGCAAATGATTTAAATATCGAAAATTTTTATTCAAAAAATCAAAAAGTCCAATTAGGACAACACAATTTAATCTTTATAAAAGCCCCAATTCATGGGCAAAAATCAAACAATTAAAAAAAAGAAGTATAGGAGGTGAATAAAATTTTAAAAATGTCATATTTACTTCAAAATAAATATTGACAAAAACAGCACGAAATATTATAATTAGGAAAGAAGGAGTTATATGGTAATATTTACATACGAAGATTATCTAAAGTATAAAGAAATTCAACAATATACTTTAAATCTACGTAAAGAATTAGAAGAAGAGGAAGAGCAAGAAAAAGAAAAACAAGCATCATATAAATATGAATTGAATGATGTTGAAGAAAAATATATTTTAAATTCAGACGAAGAAGATCAATTTAAAGTAGAAAATGTAGCGATAGATAAAGGCAATGTAAAAAAAGTAAACAATGAACATGACAAAATATTTAGAACTGTATTAGATAAAAAAACAGACGTTTCAAAGTTTTTAAATAAATTTCTAGGACTAAATATTAAAGCAGAAGAACTTGAAAAATACAACAGTAGTTACATAGACAAGAAGTTCAAAAACAAGGAAGCAGATGTGGTGTATAGACTTAAAAATCAAAATATGTTTTTGCTAATAGAACATCAAACAAAAATAGATAAAAGAATGCCTATTAGATTACATGAATATAGCACAGCAATTATGGATAGTGCAATAGAAGATAAAAAATATAAAACAATACCATGTGTAATACCAATAGTTTTATACACGGGAAAAAGAAAATGGAACATTTATAATGAACCAATGGAAAACATGCAGCTATTTAAAGAAGTTAACATTATAGATGGTAAATTCAATTTAATTGATGTCAACGATTTTAGTGAAGAAGAACTATTGAATGATGACATATTCATAACAAAAATGATGCTGGTAGAAAAATGCAAAAATGAAACAGAAATAATCAATACATTGGAAAAAATAACTAAAATAATAAAAAAAGAAGATAAAAGCACATTTAGAAGAATTGTAAAAGAAATTTTAGCACTAAGAATAGGTGAAGAAAATACAAATAAGATTTTAGGGAAAATTGAGGAAGGAAGTGGTAATATGATGGCAGTAATGGAGATGCTACTAGCAGAAAATGAAAAATACATAAATATTGGAAGACGAGAAGGAAGAAAAGAGGGGAAAATGCTAAATCTTAAGGAAATAGTTAAAAGAATGCTTGCAGAAAACTTTTCAAAAGACACAATATCAAAAATAACAGGACTAAAAAAAGAAGAAATAGATCAATTAAAATAAAAAAGAACAACAAAACCCAAAAGAATACTTGAAAAGTATTCTTTTTTAGTATAAAATTGTATCGAAAAGCAAAAATAGGTAAAAACTATAAAAAACAAATAAAAAATTTAGGAAAAACCTAAAAGAAAGAAGGAATAAAAATGAACAAAAAAACAGTAAAAGACATCGATTTAAAAGGAAAGAAAGTATTTGTAAGATGTGACTTCAACGTTCCAATGGACGAAAACCAAAACATCACAGATAACACAAGAATAAAAGCAGCATTACCAACAATAAAATATTTATTAGAACAAAACTGTAAAATAATATTAGCTTCACACTTAGGAAGACCAAAGGGAGAAGTAAAACCAGAATTCTCACTAAAACCAGTAGCAAAAGAACTATCAAAATTATTAGGAAAAGAAGTAATAATGGCAAATGACGTAATAGGAGAAGATGCAACAACAAAAGCAGCAAACCTAAAAGAAGGAGAAATAATGCTACTTGAAAATGTAAGATTCCACAGAGAAGAAACAGACAATGACCCAGAATTTGCTAAAAAATTAGCTTCAATGGCAGAAGTATTTGTAAATGATGCATTTGGGACAGCACACAGAGCACATGCATCAACAACAGGAATAGCAGACTACATCCCAGGTGTAGCAGGATTCTTAATAGAAAAAGAATTAAAATTCTTAGGAAATGCTATCAACAATCCAGAAAGACCATTTGTAGCAATATTGGGAGGAGCAAAAGTTTCAGACAAAATAGGAGTAATAGATAGTTTATTAGATAAAGTAGATACATTAATGATAGGTGGAGGAATGGCATATACATTCTTTAAAGCACAAGGATATAATGTAGGAAATTCACTATGTGAAGTAGAAAAAACAGGATTAGCTTTAGAAGCAATGGAAAAAGCAAAAGCAAAAGGAGTAAAATTATTATTACCAATAGATACAAAAATAGGAAAAGAATTCAAGCCAGACACAGAAAGTAAAACAGTAGCCTGGACAGAAATTCCAGATGAATGGGAAGGATTTGACATTGGAGAAAAAACAATAGAAATGTTCAAAAACGAATTACAAAGTGCAAAAACTGTAATTTGGAATGGACCATTGGGATTATTTGAATTCGACCAATTTGCAATTGGAACAAATGAAATAGCAAAAACACTTGCAGAACTTGATGCAACAACAATAATAGGTGGTGGAGACTCAGCAGCTGCAGTAACTAAAGCAGGTTTAGCAGATAAAATGACACACATTTCTACAGGTGGAGGGGCATCACTTGAATTCTTAGAAGGTAAGAAGTTACCTGGTATTGAGTACTTACAAGATAAATAAAAATTTCGGGATTGGGGGACGGGACATGAATCCCGAAAAAAATTGAACCTGATTTGGGGACGGGACATGAATTCCGAAAAATTTGAATGGAGAGAAAATTATGAGAAAAAAAGTAATTGCAGGAAACTGGAAAATGAACATGCTTCCAAACGAAGCAATAAATTTTATAGACAAATTAACACCTTTAGTAAAAGATACAAAAAATGAAGTGATACTATGTGTACCATACACAGACCTATTTTATGCACTACTAACAGCACAAGGAACAAACATCAAAATAGGAGCACAAAATATGCACTTCGAAGAAAGCGGAGCATATACAGGAGAAGTATCAGGAAAAATGCTAAAATCAATTGGAGTTGAATATGTTATAATAGGACACTCTGAAAGAAGACAATACTTCAACGAAACAGACGAAACAGTAAACAAAAAAATAAAAACAGCATTTGCAAACGACTTAAAACCAATTGTATGTGTAGGTGAAACATTAGAACAAAGAGAAGCAAATCAAACACAAGAAATAATTACAAAACAAACAGAGCTAGCATTACAAGGGTTAACAGAAGAACAAGTACAAAATACAATAATTGCATATGAACCAATATGGGCAATAGGAACAGGGAAAACAGCAACATCAGAACAAGCAAATGACGCAATTAAATCAATTCGTGACAAAATTTGTCAAATCTATGGACAAAATGTAGCAAATGGAGTTATAATACAATATGGTGGAAGCGTAAAATCAAATAATGCAAAAGAACTATTTGAAATGTCAGACATCGATGGTGGATTAGTCGGAGGAGCAAGTTTAAAACCAGATGAATTCGCCAAAATAGTAAATTATGAAGACTAATGCAAAATAAGTTCCTATAAAATGTAGAGATAAAAAAGCATTATAACATAATTTAAAAGCATAAAGGAAGGAGGAATATGTTAGAAAAAAACTAACATAGACTAATAATGAAAGATAAAGTAACAATGCTAATGATATTAGATGGTTTTGGAGACAACAAAAACAAAGACGGAAACGCTATAAAACTAGCCAAAAAACCTAATATTGATAAACTAATGAAAAAATATCCAAACACAGACATATTTACAAGTGGATTACATGTAGGATTACCAGAAGGACAAATGGGAAATTCAGAAGTAGGACACACAAATATAGGTGCAGGAAGAATAGTATATCAAGAATTAACAAGAATAACAAAATCAATAGAAGACGGAGACTTTTTCAGTAATCCAGAATTTATAGCTGCAATCGAAAATTGCAAAAAACACAATTCAAAATTACACATTCTAGGATTAGTATCAGACGGAGGAGTACACAGCCACAACAGACATTTATATGGACTATTAGAAATGGCAAAAAGAAGAGACTTTGAAGATGTATATGTTCACTGTTTCTTAGACGGAAGAGACACTCCACCAGCATCAGCAGAAACATATGTAGCTGAATTGCAAGAAAAAATGAAAGAAAAAGGCGTTGGAAAAATAGCATCACTTTCAGGAAGATTTTATGCAATGGACAGAGATAAAAGATGGCAAAGAGTTCAAAAATGCTATGACGCTCTAGTAAATGGAGAAGGAGAAAAAGCAGGAGACCCAATAAAAGCAATCGAAGATTCTTATCAAAAAGAAGTATTTGATGAATTTGTTGTACCAACAGTAATGTGCAATGGAAATGAACCAGTAGCAAAAATAGAAGAAAACGACTCTGTAATATTCTTTAACTTCAGACCAGACAGAGCAAGAGAAATAACAAGAGCACTAGTTGATCCAGAATTTGATGGATTTGAAACTAAAAAAATGAATTTATATTATGTATGTTTCACAAGTTATGACGAAACAATGCCAAATGTACACATTGCATTCAAAAAAGAACCACTAAAAAATACATTTGGAGAAGTTGTAAGTGAAGCAGGACTAACACAATTAAGAATAGCAGAAACAGAAAAATATGCACACGTAACATTCTTCTTTAATGGGGGAGAAGAAAAACAATATCCAGGAGAAGACAGAATATTAGTACCATCACCAAAAGTAGAAACATATGATATGAAACCAGAAATGAGTGCATATGAAGTTACAGACAAAGTATGTGAAGCACTAGAAAACGACAAATATGATGTAGTAATTCTAAACTTTGCAAACACAGACATGGTTGGACACACAGGAAGCCTACAAGCAGCAATAAAAGCAGTAGAAGCAGTAGACGAATGTGTAGGAAAAATTGTAAAAATAATAGAAGAAAAACAAGGAAATCTATTAATAACAGCAGATCACGGAAATGCAGAACAAATGATAGACTACAAAACAGGAGAACCACACACAGCACATACAACAAATCCAGTTCCAATAATATTAGTAACAGCTAATAAAGAATACAAATTAAAAGAAAACGGAAAATTAGCAGATTTAGCACCAACAATGCTTGATTTAATGGGAATTAAACAACCAGAAGAAATGACAGGAGAAAGCCTATTAATCAGAGAATAGGGGTAAATATGTTAAAACATACAAAGAAAATAAAAGAGATGTACGAAGATATACAAAGACATATATTTTATATGATACCAGAAAAATGGGAAAAGATGTATCTATATGCTTCAGTATCAGATTTAATAGACAAACGACAAACAGGGGAACTATTCTTCTACTATATTCCAAAAGGAATATTCAAGAAGAACCCTGTAAATGTCTATGAAATACCACAAAAATTCAACTTAGACGAAAAAGAATATATCAAACTAGTAAATATATTATATGAAAAAATAGTAGACCTAAGGGAAGAATTCAAAAAAATAGAATTAACATCAACCTGGTCAAATCTAACGATGAAAATTGAAGGAATCAAATTCAAAGTAGAATATGACTACGAAGATTTGACAAAATCAAAATTCACAAGTTATGAAAGACATGTAATATGGAGATATAACAATCTAGGAATTAGAGAAGAACAACTTAGTAAAGAAGAACATGAAATTATAGAAAGATATTTATTAGGTGAAAAAGTCGTAAAAAGAAGAGAAAGATATGAAGCTGGAATATACATAAAAAATATAAAAAATATTGTTGATTATGATACTGAAAGTTATGATAGTGAGCAAAACATAGAGTATATTACAACTAGAGACGAAAAGGTCATAAATCAAATTATCATGCCTGGAGACCAAATGCAGGCAGACAAAAAAGTTTATTAAAAAATAATAATAAAGTGCAAAGCCTAGTGATTTATTTTTTGAAATTTTTCGGGATTAGGGGACGGGTCTTCAATCCCGAAAAAATCAAAACATGATGAACAAAGTGAAGCATGGTGAAAGGAGCAAAAAACGATGATTTATTCAAAAGAATTAGAAGGAATGTGTAAAGTAGCAAAAGGAGTAGACCATGGACCAGCACCAATTCCAGAAGAAGGAAAATGGGTAAAAGCAAAAGA
>CAKPJK010000033.1 GCA_934162615.1 uncultured Clostridia bacterium | reverse complement strand
TCATCTGCTGGGTGTTGTACTGGTGTAAATTCATATATTTCTCTTCCTTTTGGTACAACTATAATTCCCCCTGGATGTTGGCCTGTTGTTCTTTTTATTCCTGTACATCCTTGTGATAGTCTTTGAATTTCTGCTCTATTCATAGGAATTCCTCTATCTTCATAATATCCTTTAACATACCCGTATGCTGTTTTTTCTGCTACTGTACCAACTGTTCCAGCTTTAAATGTTGTTCCTTTTCCAAATATTACTTCTGTATATTTATGTGCTTTTGCTTGATATTCACCTGAGAAGTTTAAGTCGATATCTGGTTCTTTGTCTCCATTAAATCCTAAGAATGTTTCAAATGGTATGTCCATTCCGTCTTTTGTTAGTTTATGTCCACATTTTGGACAGTCTTTATCTGGTAAGTCAAATCCGTTTCCTACTCCGTAATCCTCAAATTCTGAATACTTACAGTTTGGGCAACGGTAGTGTGGCTGTAGTGAATTAACTTCTGTTATACCTGTCATAAATGCTGCTAAAGATGAACCTACTGAACCTCTGGAACCAACTATATATCCATCTTCATTTGATTTCCATACCAATTTTTGTGCAATTATGTACATAACTGAATATCCATTACTTATAATTGAGTCTAACTCTTTATCAAGTCTGTCTTGTACTATTTTTGGTAGTGGGTCTCCATATAATTCATGTGCTTTTTTGTAAGCAATATTTTTGATATCTTCTTCACATCCTGGAATGTGTGGTGGACATTTTTCTGGTGATATTGGGCTTATTTGCTCACACATATCTGATATTTTATTTGTGTTTGTTACAACTACTTCATATGCTTTTTCTTCGCCTAAATAACTGAATTCTTCAAGCATTTCTTCTGTTGTTCTTAAATATAATGGTGCTTGATTATCTGCATCATCATATTTTTGTCCCGCTTCTAATATTCTTCTATAAATCTCATCTTGTGGGTCCATAAAGTGAACATCACATGTTGCAACAACTAGTTTATTTAGTTTTTCTCCTAATGCAACAATTTTTCTGTTGATATCTCTTAAATCTTCAACATCTCTTACTGTTCCATTTCTAATTAAGAATTGATTATTTCCTGTTGGTTGAATTTCTAAGTAATCATAATCATTTGCAATTGCTTCAATTTCTTCATCTGGACGTCCTTGTTCTATTGCCTGATATAGTTCACCTGCTTCACACGCACTTCCAAGTATTAAACCTTCTGAATATTTTTTGTATAAACTTTTTAATATTCTAGGTTTTCTATAAAAATAATTAACATGTGATAATGAAATTAATCTATATAAATTTCGTAATCCTACATAGTTTTTTGCCAAAATGATAGCATGATATGTTTTTAATTTTTTGTATTCTTCTGCTTTTGCTGCTGGGTCTGCTGCAACTTGGTCTATATCTTCTAGTTTATTTGCTCCTCTTTCTTTTAACATATCTATCATTACATTAAATACTTTAACTGTAGTATCAACATCATCTAATGCTCTATGTGCTACTTCTACTTTGATTCCTAAGTTCTCCGCAATTTTTCCTAATTTATATTTTTTATACTCTGGGAATAAATCTTTTGCCAAACTTAATGTATCTAAATATGAATAATCAAAGTCATATCCTAGTCTTTTTGCATTTTGTTTTAAGAAACCTACATCAAAATTCGCATTATGGGCTACTATTACAGTTTCATTTTGGTCGCCTAAAAATTCCAACATTTTAGGGAATACTTTTTCAATTGTTTCTGCATATTTTACCATGTCGTCTGATATGTTTGTAACTTCTGTAACTCTTTCTGGGATGTGTCTTTCTGGATTTACAAAACAACTGAATTCGTCTATTACTTCTTTATTTTTAACTTTCATTATTCCTATTTCTGTAATTCTATCATTTGTTGCTGAAAATCCTGTTGTTTCTAGGTCAAGTACACAATATGTTGCATCTATGTCTTGTCCTTTTCCATTGTAAATTGATTTTGTATTGTCTGGTGCTAAATATGCTTCTACACCATATATTACTTTGATATCAGGGTTATCGTCGCCAACTAGGTGATATGCTTCTGGGAATGCTTGTGCAACTCCATGGTCTGTTATTGCTATTGATTTCATTCCCCATTTCATTGCTCTTTTTATCAAATCTGTTGCTGATGTTACTGCATCCATTTGGCTCATTTTGGTGTGCATGTGTAATTCTACTCTTTTTACTTCTGCGTTGTCTTGTCTTACTTCTTTTTTTACACCTGTACTTTCTACAATAGTATTTGCCATAACAGTAAGTTCACCTGAGAATGAGTCCATTTGTGCATTTCCTTCAATTTTTATACCTTTTACACTACCCATTCTTTTTATTATTTTTTTAGCTTTTCCTTTTTCTAGAAATGCTTTACATGTAAGTGTACTTGTTCCATCATATAAATCAAAACTTAATAATGTTTTTCCAGATTTTAATTCTCTATCTTCCATAAAGATAATTTCACCATCTAATGAAACTGCTCCGTCTTCAGGTCCTAGTTCTGAAACTTTTGCAAGTGGTGCTGTTATGTTCATTGTTTTTCCTAAAATTAATGGTGTGTCTTCTTCTTCATCTTCTTTTGGAAGGTCTGGAATATTGTTTTCTATTTCAATTATTGTGTTTGCAATTACTGTTACATCTCCTGCATATGTGTCAAGTCCTGCTTTTCCTATAACTTTTATTCCTTTTGCTTGTTCTATTTGTGTTTTTATATCATTTCCTTCTTTGATATCTTTGGCAAATGATTTACATGTCATTGTGCCTGTTCCATCATATAGGTCAATTATAAGCATTCCTTTTCCTGATTTTGTTTCTCTACATTCAACTGTTAACACTCTTCCTTCTAGTGCTACTCTACCATCATTTGCAGTTATGTCTTTTATTTTAATTAGTTTTTCCTTTGCTTTTGATGGTTTTCCCATTATGTATTTTTGTTCTTCTATAACGGCCTTATCTAATTCAATATCTTCTGGCATTGCTCCCATTTCTTCCATTGGAATATAGTCTCCGTCTTGTGGTGGTATATAGTCTGGGTCATTATACTCTGGTACTCCTTTTGAAGCATTATTTTGACCATGTATCGGATTTTGAGAAGTATACCCATCAGTATCACTATTCTCTATATTTTGTCCATTTTCTTGGTTTTCAGGAATATATGCAACTGTTTGTTTTATTGCATTTTCTTCCATTTCTTTCATCTTTTTCTCATGTTGAATTTCTGCTTCTTGTGGCAAAATTTCTTCTAGTTCAATTTTATATTCTTTTCCATATAATTTTTTTATTACATTTTCTAACTCTTTATCAGTTTTCTTTGCCCTTAAAAAGTCTGCTCCTCTTATATGCATTTTTACGTTTATTATATTGTCATTTATTTCAACATCACTTTTCATTAATAACATTGGCTTCATTAATGGGTATTTGTGTGCCATATAACATATGATATTTTTCCATTCTTCTTTTATTGATTTTAGTTGTGTGTCTTTTTGGTAATGGATTGTCATGTCTATGTTTGAAAAATGGAATCTTTCTATTAAGAATTTTTCAAAATACCATATGTCTTTTACTTCTATGTATTCGTCTATTTCTAATGTTATTCCTAATGTGTTTGTGTTTTTTATTACATTTAGTGCCGTTACATGTGCTTCTTTGATATTTGCTTTTGTTTCATAATCACTAAATATTTCTTTTACTTTTTTTGTTTTATTTTCTGACATTGCTTTCGCCCCTTTATGTCTTTTTGTCTTTTGTTGTATTTTATCATAAATTGTCTTTTTGTTAAAGCGAACAGGTCAAAAAAAGCAAGATAATTTTAATCTTGCTTTTTCTGTAATTTTCTTATTCTATTTTCTAACCCTTCACACAATTTATTGATTCTTTCTTATTAACCGCTTATCAATTCTTTTTACAAAATTAATTTATTATTTAATTATATATGCTTGTTCTGCTGTGCTTCCATTTGCTGATTTTTCCGTGTCTATTTGAACATTTTTATTTAGTGTTATTACAGGTCTAAATGCTGTTTTTTCAGTACCTGTATACATATTAGATGCATATAGGCAACTAATGTGAACACCCGATGCCTGTATATATCGAATATCAAAATCCCCACGTTTCTCATAAGTATAAATACATCGAGATGACATAAAATATTTAGCATATTTGTTTCCATCTTTGTGAAATATCTCATAGTATATTGGTTCAGTAAAAGAATCTTCATTCAATGCACGCGTCCAGTGAGTCAGTGTTACTTTTATACTGTTCTTAGCTTGTATGGCCGTATCATCTATTGGTTCTTGTTGTTCACTTAACCCAAGTTCTGTACCTTTTTTTCCATCTATCCATGCAGTTGTTTCTTTTGCCAAAATACTGGGATAACTTTTATTTTCAGTATATTCTTTTGTTCCTCCATATTTTCCTGTATCAACATTAGGGTTTGTTTGTTCTGTATAGTCATATTATTGCATTAGATATTGATATTAAAGAACTTATCAATCCCTTTATAGATACTCTAAAAAACTCAGAACAAGTTTAGTTCTGAGTTTCTTATTCTACTTCTAAATGTCCCATTTGGAACTGTATAGTGATATTTTTTCAATTTTAATATCATCTAGATTTGAATCATCAACTTTATATCCATATCCGCCCAAGAAATATCTGCAATTATTATAATCACCTGCAGTTTGCTTTTTACTATCTTTGACATTTACAATAGAAGCTCCTTCTTTACTATTACCAATATAAATTTTATCATCAATAATGTAATTTAAATATGTTCCAAAGTCAGCATAATTTCCTTTTTCTATGGCAGTTCCGTTTTCTTTAATTTCAAACAAAGTATATTTTTCATCTAATGAGCCATCATCAAGTCTCTTTCTAATATTTATATATGTATTTCCTGCAAACACTCTTACTTCGCCAAAATATCCAACCAATACATCTTCTTTTGTTTCTAGATTCAATATATGTTTTGCTTCTTGTTCAGTATAGTCAATATATGTTAAATATTTGTCATTTACTGTTAATACAAATTTTCTTCCCTGTGCTATTTCCGTTTCATTGGAACCATCTATATTTTTTTCATACATCTTTCTGTTTTGAGTTGTATAATATATTTTATCATTATTAATTACAAAATAATTTTTTATATTTTCTGCAATATCTGTTACATTATCTCCATTTTTTTCCATAGAACATATAGTTCCTTGTGGATTTTGATTTGTACTATCATATCCTATTTGGTTCACAAAATATATCTTTTTGTCTGTAATCCATAGTTGTAATGATGAACCTTCATATATTTTTGTGACATTTCCTCCTAAGTCTATTTTGTAAATCCCTTTCCCCCTATAGTAATATGGAATTGCAAATATATTTTCACCATCAAAATATATTTTTTCTGCACCATCTGGAAGTTCTGCTATTTTTTTTGTTGTAATATTTTCTGTGTCACCTACATATATGCTATTGTTTTTTTCTTCGTAAAATACTGTCGTTTTTCCAATTTTACAAAATGTTCCACCTGCTTGCATGCTCTTTTGTTTTTCTTCTTTTTCAAGTTTTACATTATCTACTTCATTTTCGTCTGTATTTATCTCTTCATTTGTGTGGTTTTCTTCATTTTTTCCTACATAATTTACGGTTTTTACTTTATTTGGATTTAAAATTACTATTGCTATTGCAATTATCATTAATAATGCAAGTATTATTCCTAATATTATATTTCTTTTTTTCTCATCCATCTTTGTTCTCCTTTTGAGATGTGTAAAGCGTTATAGTTCTCGTTAGTTTCTCTGTCTCACTTTTTATCTCATTTAAAATATTCTTAGGATATCATTATATGTTATATATAGTGATAATGCTATTAAAATTGAGAATCCTATTAATTGTATATTTATTTCTGTTCTTTCATTTAATGGCTTCCTTCTAATTGCTTCGATTATTAATAATAAAATTTTTCCACCATCAAGTGCTGGTATTGGTAATAAATTTGTTACTCCTAATGATAATGAAATTAAAGCTAGCATATATATAAATTCTCTAAATCCACTAGTTTTTGCAACAACCTCTGATATTCCAACAGGGCCCATCATTTGGTCTACACTTACTCCTCCTGTAAATAGCATTTTTATATTGTCTAATATAGAACCTGCAAATTCTTTTGTTTCTATTCCCCCATATATTAAGTGATTTAAAACTGTGTTTTCTGCTTGTTTTAAATTTACTCCTAAATAATATGATGAAATATAATCTGGTGTAAATTCAAATGTTATTTGTTGCTCTTTTCTTTCTACAGTTATAAGTATTGTATTAACACCTTTTTCTTGAATCATATTTACAATTTTATTATAATCACCATTTATTTCTTGATTATTAATTTTTGTTATTTTATCATTTGTCTTTAATCCTACTTTTTCTGCACAACTATCTTTTTCAACAGATATTATTTTACAATTTTTATCTAAATATATTCCTGTATTTTTTGTTTTTATTTCTGTTGGTTTTATTTGATATTCCAATGTTTGGCCATTTCTTTCTACTTTTAAAGAAATTTCTTCTCCATTGTATTTTTCGTTTTTACCATTTGGTTCTGTAACTTTAGTCATTGCTTTACTTAAGTCATATTTGTTCTTGATTTTCTTTCCATCTAATTCTACAATTTTGTCATTTTGTTGCAATCCTACTTCTTGTGCAACATATCCATCTAATACTGAACTTATTTCATTTGTTACATATGTTGTACTCGTTGACATTAAAACAAAATATACTAATAATCCAAATATGATATTTACTGTTGCACCTGCAATAACTATAGCAATTCTTTTTGGTATGCTTGCTTTAGAAAAAGAGCCCTCATTTTCTGATCGTTCTTCTTCGCCTTCCATACTGCAAAATCCACCGTAATGGTATTAATCTAAGTGCATATTTTGTTTCTTTTCCTTGTTTTTTCCATATTGTTGGTCCAAAACCTATTGCAAATTCATTTACTTTAACTTTGCAAAGTTTTGCTACTAGCAAGTGTCCTGCCTCATGTATCAAAATTAGAAATCCAAGTAAAAATATTATTTTTAAGGCTGATATTATAATTGTCAAGTTCTTCCCTCCTTCACGGACTGGGATTTAGGGACGTTCCTTAAAATCCCTTTTATTAGGGATTCAGGGACACTCCTTATTTTCTTAAAAGACTGTCCCTATTTCCCTTTTTGAAGGTATTTTAAGGAACGTCCCTAAATCCTCCTCTTTCCCGAAATTTTTAAATTAAAGTAAATAACATATATGCAAATGGTGCTATAAATAATACACTATCTATTCTGTCAAGCATTCCTCCATGACCTGGTAATAAATTACTATAATCTTTTATATCAACATATCTTTTTATACATGATGCTGAAAAATCTCCTATTTGCCCTATCAAACTTAATACTATTCCTGATATTCCTACTACAAAATATGAATATTCAAAAGAAAAATTATTATTTAAAACAAATGTGTAAATAAGTGCTAACACAGTTGCTCCAATCGTTCCAGCAACACAACCTTCTATTGATTTTTTAGGACTTACTTTACTAAATTTGTGTTTTCCAAATCTTTTTCCTATGCAATATGCAAATACATCTGTTCCCCATGATGCAATAAATATATATCCCAACAATATTTTTCCGTTTTGCATTTTATCTATCATTGTTAAAAACATTATAAATGTTGGTACATAACATATTCCAAGCAATGTGTATGCCATGTCTTTAAATGATGTTTTCATATCTGTTGCTATTACATGTGCAAATAATATTAATAATATTATTGGAATTGCATAAATTAGGCCTCCTGTTAATTGTTGGCTTGATATAAAACTTGGTAATAATACCAATGCGCAACTTAAATATGATATCCATTTTATAGGTTTACATACTTTTGATATTGCTCCTAAATATTCATGCATTGCTACAATTGCAATAAGTGTAAACATTAGTCCTGTTATTATATTATTTTGAATTAATAATAATACTATAAGGGCTAAACCTACTATAAATCCTGATGTTATTCTTTTAAAATCCATACCTATTCTTTCTCTCCTCTTCGCTCATTCATTAGTGAACAAATATAAAAATTTAAAATGATTTGTTCTCACTATTAATTCTTTTCAAATTTTTTATTTTGCTCCAAATTTTCTATTTCTGCTTTTATAAACTTCTATTGCGTCGTCTAAATCTTTTTCATTAAAGTCCGGCCAATTTTTTTCTACAAATAAAAATTCTGTATATGCTAATTGCCATGGTAAGAAATTACTTAAACGTAACTCTCCACTTGTTCTTATTAATAAATCTGGATCTGGCTGATTTGCAGTATATAAATTGTCTGATATCATTTGCTCTGTTATATCTTCAATTTTCACTTCATTATTTTGTATTTTTTTTGCAATGTTCTTTACTGCTCCCAATATTTCGTCTCTTCCACCATAATTTAGTGCTATATTAAATACAATTCCAGTATTGTCTTTTGTTCTTTCCATGCATTTTTCTATACTTTTTTTCATCTTTTCTGATAAGCCTTGTCTATTTCCTATTATTTTTACTTTGATATTTTCTGAATCCGCTCTTTTACTATAATCGTCCAAATAACTTTGAAATAAGTTCATTAATGCAGTAACTTCTTCTGTTGTTCTTTTCCAGTTTTCTGTTGAAAATGCATATACTGTTATATATTTTATACCAATTTTATTTGCATATCTAACTACTTTTTCTAGAGTTTTTGCACCTTCTTTATGTCCTAAACTTACTGGCAAATTTTTATTTTTAGCCCATCTTCTATTTCCATCCATTATAATTGCTATATGTTTTGGCAAATTATCTTGTTCCATTTTGTTCCCCCATCTGTCATTTTTCTTTATTCCCTGTCAAAAAGGTGCGTCCCTTTTGACAGATTTTATTTGTTTCTATTTTTAATATATGTTGCTAATTGGCTTAAAAATTCTGCTTTTTCTCCATAATCTTTTAATTGCTCAATTGCCTCTTGAGTTATTTTATCTAGTTCTTTTTTTGCACCATCTAAACCATAATATGATACATATGTACATTTGCCCATTTCTTTGTCATTTCCAACTGGTTTTCCAGTAATTTTTGGGTCACCTTCTTCAGATAAAATATCATCTTTTATTTGAAATGCCAATCCAATGTTTTCTGCATATTTTGTTAATTTTTTCAAATCTTTTTCTGAAGCCCCTGCCAAAATTGCGCCCATTCTTACACATAATTTTAGTAATGCCCCTGTTTTGTTTATATGAATATATTCAAGCATTTCTTTTGAAATTTGCTTACCTTCTAATTCTGTATCTAAATATTCTCCTGCTATCATTCTGTCAACTGCTTTTGAAAATTCATTAAATGCTCTTACTTTTTCA
Organism: uncultured Clostridia bacterium; assembly: GCA_934162615.1. Classification (GTDB taxonomy): domain Bacteria; phylum Bacillota; class Clostridia; order TANB77; family CAG-508; genus CAG-269. The sequence continues at coordinate 4,392 of CAKPJK010000033.1, read as the reverse complement.
CAAAAGTTTTCTTTATATTGATTTTCTGCAGAGTATAATATTTCGTCACTTAATACTATATATGCTTGGTTTAATAAGCCATCTCCTGCAAGCAATGCAGTTGGATGATTAAATTGTTTATGATTTGTTGGTTTTCCATGTCTAAAATCATCATTATCTACTTCTGGCAAATCGTCGTGTATTAATGAAAAATTATGCACCATTTCTATTGCTACTGCAAATGGCATTGCTTCTTCAATATCTTCTTTAAATAATTGATATGTTGCTAATACCAAAATTGGTCTTAGTCTTTTTCCTCCTGCCATTAAACTATATTCCATTGAATTATTTAAAGTCTTTTCTGGGCATTCTTCTTTTCTAAGATATTTTTCTAATTCATTATTTACTATATCTTGATACATTTTTAGATTTTGTTTAAATTCCATTTTTGGTCCTTCCCTTTTTATACAGACATTACTTCTTTTTCTTTGTTTGCTAGTATTTTATCAATTTCTTCTACACTACTATCTGTTAATTTTTGAATGTCATTTTCTGCTTGTTTTAGTTCATCTTCTGTCATATTTCCTTCTTTTTGTTCTGCTTTTGCTGTTTCTATTCCATCTCTTCTAACTGATCTTACTGCTACTTTTGCTTCTTCTGCCATTTTTTTGATGTCTTTTACTAATTCTTTTCTTCTTTCTTCTGTTAGTTCTGGGAATGCTAATCTGATTACTTTTCCATCATTGTTTGGATTTATTCCTATGTCTGAAGCCAATATTGCTTTTTCAATTTCTTTTAATATGCTCATATCCCATGGTTGAATAACTATTAATCTTGCTTCTGGAACTGATACACCTGCTACTTGGTTTATTGGTGTTGGTGTTCCATAATAGTCTATTTTTACTTTGTTTAATATTGCAGGGTTTGCTCTTCCTGCTCTAACTTCTGATAATTTTTCACTGTATACGCTTATACATTTTTCCATTTTTTCTTTAATATTTGTGTAATCCATAATCTTATACCTCTTTTCTTTATTTTACCATTATCCATTTTGAAACCGATACCTCAAAATGGCATTTTCTATTTTACTATTGTTCCTATATGTTCGCCTTTAACTGCTCTTACTATGTTTTCTGGGTCTGCTATTCCAAATACTAATAATGGAATATTGTTATCTCTACATAATGCTGTTGCAGTTGAATCCATAACTTTTAAGTCTTTTTCTAATACTTCTAAATATGATATTTTGTCAAATTTTTCTGCTGTTGGGTCTAATTTAGGGTCTGCAGAATATACTGCATCTATTGCTTTTCCTAATAAAATGATGTCTGCATTTATTTCTGTTGCTCTTAGTACTGCTGCTGTATCTGTTGTGAAATATGGATGCCCTGTTCCACATGCAAATATTACAACTCTGCCTCTTCCTAAATGTTTTTCTGCTTTTCTTATTATAAATGGTTCTGCTATTTCTCTCATTTCTATTGCAGTTTGTACTCTTGAGTGTACTCCTCTTGCTTCTAGTGCATCTTGTAGTGCTAATCCGTTCATTGCGGTTGCTAACATTCCCATGTAGTCTGCTGTTGCTCTTTCCATTTGGTGTCCATTTCTTCCTCTCCAGAAGTTTCCTCCTCCTACTACTATTCCTACTTCTACTCCCATTTCTGTTACTTCTTTTATTTTGTCACATATTTTTCCTACTACTTCTACGTTTACTCCTGTTTTTTGTTCTCCTGCTAGTGCTTCTCCACTTAGTTTTAAAAGTACTCTTTTATATTTTGCTTTTGACAATTTTTTCACTCTCCTTAGCTTTGTTTTTTCTTAAGCGTATTCTATCATATATTTCTTAAATTGAATACCCTTTTTGTAAATTTTAATTTATTTTTTGTTAATATTAAAAAAGGCAAAAAGTCAATTTTCAATTATTGACCTCTTACCTTTTTACTTAGTCAAACCAAACTCTATATATTGTAACATTGCTGTCACAATTGTGGAATCCTACATGGAAATCCTGCCATTTTGTTTGGCTAATATCTATGTTTACTACCTGTCGATTAAGTGTATTATGATTGCTATTGTCTGTAAAATAATAAGTTTTAAATTGTCCTCCTGTAAACATTCCTTTATCTGCAAATATATTTCTTGAATGACTGAATATAATATCACTCAGATAATATCCAGAAGAAGATGAATTTTTATTTGCATACTCCACATATACATCAACATGACATTTTGTAAATCCTCTTCCTTTTACAGTTTGTTCAAATATCATTGATTTATTACCTTTACCACCTGCATTTATAGTACTTCCAACATTCCAGTCATATCCACTAAATTGGCTATTTCTTGCAAAATTCCATCCACCAGCTAATCCATAATTAAATAAGTAGAATGGTACTGTTGCTGTTCCCGTCCACGCACATCTACTGTTTCCAAGATTATCATATAAATAAATGTGTGTATTATATAGTCCATATTCACTTTTGTGAGAGCTTGTATTTACATGGTAACTCCATGTAGTTCCATTTTGAGTTCCTTTTGCTGCTGAACTAGCTGGCCAATTAGATTGAATTTCATCTTGTCCATTATACTCTGTCCATGTTGGAAATTGAACTCTGTTTATGCCAGATTTTGAATCTGATACTCCGTATATATATACATCATATCCAGATGCTGTTACATTTTTTATTTCTGCACTAGAAAATGTTGGAGCTGATTTGTCTATTTTTATTGTTGTTGATGTAGCGCTACTTGCATTTCCTGCCTTATCTACTGCTCTGTAATATACAGTCTCATTTCTTTCCGCACTCCACGTGTCTGGTACGCTTACATCTGTCCATGTATTGTTGCTTCCACTATATTTTACTTGGTATTTTGCTATTCCAGAAGCTTCGTCTGATGAACTTACTGTTACTTTTATGTTTTGGTTTGTCCAGTTTCCACCGCTTGAGTTACTTAGATTTGGTGTTGAAGGAGCTGTTTTATCTATATTTGTTATATTTAATGTTCCTGCTCCACCAATATTTGTACCGTCACTATAAACATAATTTATAGTGGTATTATTGCTACTTACAGAAATTGCTGATGTATATTTTGTACTTGATAATGTTGGCTTTGTTCCATTTGTTGTATACAATGTAGAATATCCACTCTTAGTTGGTAATGTTACACTAACATTTCCATTTGTCCATGTTGTTGGTGTATATGTTGCTCCGCTTGCTGTAGTAACTGTTTCCGTTGTTTTACTTGCTGTTCCTACTGTTGTATTTCCTGCATTATCTCTTGCTTCTACTTTTATTGTATAATTTTTATTTTGTGTTAAATTATTAAATGTATATGTATTGCTTGATTGATATGCTGTGTATGTACTTCCACCATCACTACTAAATCTGTATTCTTTTACTCCACTTGATGCATTATCATCTGTTTTTGCGGCATCTGTTACTGTTGCTGTTACTTTTATACTATTTGTTGTTACTGTTAAACTTGGTGTGAATGCATTTGGTGCTAATTTATCTATATTTGTTAATGTTCCTGTTGCATATGTTGTTCCTGCTTGTCCTGTTGAGTCTACTACTCTTGCATATATTGATTGATTTCTTGTTAATGTAAATGCTCCTGTGTAATTTTTCCATTCTCCTGTTTCGCCTGAACTTGTTACTCCTGTTTTTGCTGTCTTATATTGTAATATATATCCTGTCTTGTTTCCTGTTATTGTTACTGAAACATTTTTGTTCGTTGCTGTTGATGGACTATATGTAAATGTTACATCACCTGTTTTCAAGCCTGTTACTGTTCCTGTTGTTGACTTTACAGTTCCTGTAGTTGTATTACCTGCATTATCTTTTGCCTCTACAACTATTGTATAATCTGTTGTTTGATTTAATCCTTCAAATTTATATATTGCACTTGTTTGTGGATTTGTATATGTTTTTCCACCGTCTTTACTGAATCTATATTCTTTTACTCCACTTGATGCATTATCACTTGTTGCTACTGCATCTGTTGTTGTTCCATCTACTGTTATACTATTTGTTGTTTTTTCTATTATTTTTGGTGTGAATGCATTTGGTGGCAACTTGTCTATATTTGTTACTGTATAACTTGCAGAAGATTTACCATAATTTGTTCCATCCCACAAAATAACATACATTCTACCATTCTTTTTAAATGTCTGACTTAAAGCTGCTGACCAACCTTTTGTTGGGTCAGTACTTGTTAATAAATCAAATCCATTTAAATCAATATTTGCCTTGGCTGTTACTATAACATCTGTATTTGTTGATGTACTTGGAACTGCTGTAAATTTAATATCACCTTCTTTTAAATTTGTAACCATTCCTGTTGTTTGTTCACAAGTTACTTCTGCCTTTTTTTTATTTTTTGCCACTGCTACAACTTTTATGCTATATTTTA
>CAKPJK010000032.1 GCA_934162615.1 uncultured Clostridia bacterium | reverse complement strand
AATGGATTAGGAAGTAGAAAAACAATGAACTTACCTGGAACAGTAATCAGATTACCAGGTTTAGCTGAAAAAGATATTGCTGACTTAAAAACAGCTTGTGAACATGATTATGACTTTGTTGCAATTTCATTTGCAAGAAACTTAGATGATGTAAGACAAGTAAGAAAAGTATTAGATGAAAACGGTGGAAAAGATATCCAAATAATAACAAAAATAGAAAATGTTGAAGGTATAGCAAACTTAGACAACATCTTATTAGAAGCAGATGCTCAAATGATTGCCAGAGGAGATATGGCTACAGAAACAGACTTTACAGAACCACCTGTAATTCAAAAAAGAATAATCAAAACATCTAACAGACTTTGCAAACCAGCTATAACAGCTACACAAATGTTAGAATCAATGACACATCAACCATTACCAACAAGAGCAGAAGCTAGTGACGTTGCAAATGCTATTTATGATAGAACAAGTGCAATAATGTTATCTGGAGAATGTGCTCAAGGTGATTACCCAGTAGAATGTGTTCAAACAATGGTTAAAATAGCAAACAGAGTTGAACCAGAAATCAATTACTGGAAAAGATTTAAAGAAAATGATAACATGGATTTATCAGATTTCGAAACAAAAGTTGCATATTCAACATGTGTTACAGCAATGAACATGGAAGCAGATGCAATTGTATGCTACACAAATTCAGGAAATTCTGCTAGAAAATTAGCTGGACTTGGAGCAGGATGCCCAATCTTAGCTATCACAGATAACAGAAAAACATTCAACCAATTAGCTTTAGCTTGGAATGTAACACCAGTATTTGTTGAAAAAACTGAAAATATTGATACAACTCTTGAAAATGGAATTAAAAAATTACAAGATAAAGGTATTTTAGAAAAAGGTGATACAATTGTAATTTCAGGTGGACCAAGTATTTTAGCAAATGCAGAAGAAAGCAAAGTAGTTGCAAGTGTTGCAAAAATTTAATTTATATTATATAAAACAAAAAGCTAGTAGAAATAAATCTACTGGCTTTTTATTTTTGGTTTTAAAATTAACTTTTAATCACAATTTTTCATATTATTCATATAAAATTTCTTTTCAGCCAATTTATCTTGAACTCCTCTTAGAGCTTCACCAAATCTTTGAAAATGAACAACTTCTCTTTCTCTTAAATATCTTAATGGGTCAATAACATCTGGGTTATCTCTACATAAATCAATTAATTTTTCATAAGTTGCACGAGCTTTTTGTTCAGCGGCCAAATCCTCTTGTAAGTTTGCAATTGGGTCACCTTTACATGCAATATATGCTGCTGTAAATGGAGCACCTGCTGCTGATTGTGGATATACATCAACACCATGGTCAGTATAATATGGTCCTAAACCTGCTTTTTCTATTTCTTCAATAGATGCACCTTTTGTCAATTGATGTACTATTGTTCCTACCATTTCAAGGTGAGCAAGTTCCTCCGTGCCTATATCGTTTAGAATTGCTTTTGCGTTTTGGTCTGGCATACCAAATCTTTGAGATAAATATCTTAGAGATGCTGCAAGTTCACCATCAGGTCCACCATATTGAGATATTATAACTTTTGCTAATCTTGGATCTGTACATTTTATATTAATTGGATATTGCAATGTTTTATTATAAGTCCACATTAATTCATTCCTCCTTCCCAAGGCCATGGTTCTTCTAGCCATCTCCATTTATTACATGGAAAATTAATAGTTAAAGGACCATAAACTTTTTGATATTTATCTTTCAAATCTTTTGCCTCTCTGCAATATCTTCTGTGTAAGCAAAGTGCGTTGTCATCTGTTGGATGTGTATCTAAATATAAAGCAAGTTCATTTATTGCAAAATCACAACATCTTATTTGTTGTAACAATTCTTCTTTTTCACAACAGTCTATTTTTCTTCCTTGAGCATTCATTGTCATTTCAGGCATTATATTCATAATATTGCTATCCATATTATCATTGCAACTGCAATTTCTATTTTCTTCTATTGACATTTGTTACAGCCCTCCTTTACAGTATTTGTTGCTGCCAAATATTCTATTTCTTTCATAGACTGACCTGGCATATAAGGGCTAACTAATTCTGGAAATATTGTTCCCATTTTTAGTCCTACACATGGTTTGAATGTTTTATCCATATATTGGATAGGTACATAACTTTGACCTAACATTGGATTTTCTGGAAATACATTGTTTTCTTCTTCAAATCCACATTCACAACAATCCATATATTTATTTTGATTACAACTAAAATTTGCATTGGCTACATTTGAGCATTTGTCTTCCATTATATCGTTTTGTTCTTCACATGAATTGTTTTGATAATTATTATTCATACAATAACATTTTCTTCTTCCAAACATTTTGTTTCCTCCTTTATTTTTATTATATGAGGAATTTCGACATTTGCTACTTATTTTCCATTGACAAAAAAACATAGAAATATTAAAATAATAGTAGAAAACAGAGAAAACTTTCACATAAAATAGAAAAAATGAAAGGGAAAGAAAAAATGAAAACAAAAGAAAATAAAATAAAAATAACATTAAAAACAATAATAATATTAGCATTTGCATTTTTTACAATATTATATATAATAATATTTTTCAATATGTACTTTCCAACAAATAAATCATATGCAAAAGAAGCAACAACAAACCCAGAAAACACAGACAATAACTACGAAATAAGCCAAGCAAATAAAATAGATATAGACCAAATAATAAATCAAAATACAAATAATGGGCAGACAGAACAAATAACAAAAAAAGAAGAAACATTAGAATATTTAACAGAGTATAGAACAAATAAAGAAATACCAAAAGGAATGTCAGTAGTAGTACAGGAAGGAAGAGAAGGAAAACAAGAAATTACAATAAAAACAACATATGACAAAGACGGAAATCAAATAAAAGAAGAACAAACAAATGCAACAATAACAAAAGCATCAGCAAACAAAATAGTAGAAATAGGTGGGGCAAACTATACAAGCAATTATAAAGTTAAAGTTGGAGACAAAATATATGTTACATCAGACGAATTAGCAGTAAGAGCGGAAGCAACAGAAGAAAGTAGAAAAATAACAACTTTAAAAAAAGAAGATGAACTAAAAATACTAGAGATAACACAAAACTGGTATAAAATATCATATCAAAATATAACAGGATGGGTTAAAGCAGAATGTACAATATACATAAATCCAAATGCAAGTGAAGAACAAAAACAAACAACGACAGAAACAAAAACAAAAGGGCAATTATTATCAACACTTAGCATAAATATGCAATTAAACAAACCAAGTGGATTAACTTTAGAACAATTTAAAAAAGTATTATCAGATAGTAAAGATACAAATAAAATATTTGAAAAAAATGCGGAATATTTTTATTACATTGAAAAACAATACAATATAAATGGAATATTTGTTGCATCCGTAGGAATACACGAAAGTGCGTGGGGAACATCAAAAATAGCATTACAAAAAAATAATCTATTTGGATATGGTGCATATGATTCAAATCCATATAACGGAGCATATAATTTTACAAATTATTCAGAAAGCATAGATTTACTAGCAAGAGTATTTGTTAAATATTATTTAAATCCTGCGGGTACAAGCATTTATGGAGGAGAAAAGGCTGCAGGAACATATTACAATGGGCCAACACTAAAAGGAATAAACACAAAATATGCAACAGACAAAAACTGGGCAAATGCAGTTTACTCTAAAATGCAGTATTTATATAATAAATTGTAAATTTTTTGTAAAATTCCTTGATATTTTTTTGAAGATATTGTATGATATATAGGTATAAAAAATGTAAAAAAATAAGTACTTTTAAGAAAATAAGAAAGGGGCTAAGATAATGAAAAAAACGTTAAAGATAATTATGGCAACATTAGTAGTATTTCTAGGAATATTTGCCTTTACTAATAATGTATATGCAGCCGAAAAAGCAATAGATAACAAAACAGAAAGTCAATTAGTAGAAATTAAAGAAACACAAACAAAATCATTAGAAGACTATAAACAAAAATACGGCTCAGACGCATATGGAATAGTTGCATATATTTTAAATATAGTTAGAATATACAGCATACCATTTTGCTTCTTAGGAATTGCAATAGGAGCGATACACCAATATGTAATAGGTATAAGAAAATTAGACACATTAGAAAAAGGAATGGGTTTAATAGTAACATTTGTTACATTATTAATAATATGCCAAATTTTACCATTAGCATTTGCGATGTTCGTAAAATTTGGAAGGGGGTAACCAATGAAAGTTTTATTTGCAGTAAGTAATGAAGAGATATCAGAATCAATAGTAAAAAGATATCAAAAAAATTATAAAGAAATAATCTCATACAAAAATGTATATTACTTCAATGCAATACTAAAAGAATTACAAAAAGATAAAAACTATGATAGAATAGTAATAAGTGAAGATTTAGAGGCATTTTCAAATACACAATATTCACAAATAGATAAGTTTATATTTGATAAATTAGATAGTATTAGTGATGAAGCATCAAACTTAAAAGGAGACGATATTCCAATAATATTAATATGCTCAGACAGAAGAGAAAAATCTGAAGAAATGTTAGTTAAACTATTTGGAATAGGAATATATAATGCTCTAATAGGAAATGACAGAAGTGTAGACAAAGTATGTGAATTACTAAACAAACCACGTTCCAAAAAGGAAGCAAAATCATACTACAAAATAGATTCAGACGATGTATCATATCAAACAGAAAATGAAAATGACGTAAGTGAAGTTGAAATTCAAAACATATTAGCGCACTATAAAAGACTTGGAAAAGATGAAAAAAAATATGTAGAAAGTTTTAACAATATAGCTTCACAATATAATGACGTGCAATTAAGAATAATAAGCAAATTTCTACCATTAAATGTAAGAGCGGTATTGGAAGAAAAATCAACTAAATATCAAGAAATAATTTCGTTTAATAGTAAAGTATCTGATTCATTAAGAGCACAGGGAGAAAGAAAAACAGTAAAAGATGGACCAAGTGAAAAACTTTTAAATACAGGAAACAGAGAAAAGATATTATCAAGACCTGTAGTTATTCCATCATCAGTTAATATGAATAGTGCAAAAAAATTAGCAAAACCAAAAACTTCAAAAGCATTTGAAGATTTACTAGAAGATGAAGAAGAAATACCAGCAAAAACAGTAACCAGTATAAGTAAAAAAGGACCAATGTTTGAAAAAGAAACAATGGATAGAATAGATAAATTATTAAGTGATGATAATTATGAAGAAGAAAAGAAAACAGAAATTCCAAAAGAAACAAAGGAAGAAGAAAATAAGACTGAAGAACCTGTTACTGAAGAACCAAAAAGAAGAAGAGGAAGACCTCGTAAAAATCCACTTCCAGAAGAGAATACAGAAGCAACACCAAAAAGAAAAAGAGGAAGACCTCGTAAAAATGCTGTAATAGAAGATCAAGAAAATATAACATTACCAGGAACTGAGGAAGAAAAGGAGAAAGAAACAATATTACCAGGATTTGAAGAAGAAAAAGAGGAAACAATATTACCAGGTTTTGAAGAAGAAGAAAAAGTAGAAGACGTAACACTACCAGGATTCGAAGAAAATGAAGGAAATAATGAAACTAAAACAGTATTACCAGGAATAGAACAAGAACCAGAAAAAACAACAGCTTATTCAAACTTTAATTCCTCATATGAAAATAACAGTTTACAAACAACAAACGTAGAATTTGAAAATGTAGATATATCAAATCTACTAACATCTGACAAAAAAGTAGCATGTTTTATAGGAACAAGTAAAAATGGAACATCATTTATTGTAAATAATATTGCAGATATAACAGCAAGAATGGGAATAGATACAGCAATATTAGATACAACAAAAAATAGAAACTCATATTATATTTATACAAAAAATGAAGAAGATTTAAGAAAAATAGCAATGAACTCTATTCCAAACTTATTACAAGGTATGGCAAATGGAATACAAGTAAACAAAAACTTAACAGTATATACATCATTACCAGACGAAACAGAAGGAATAGAAAATGCAGGAACAATATTACAAACATTACTAAAAAAACACTCATTGGTATTAATAGATTGTGACTTTGAAACACCACTTCAATATTTTGAAAAAACACAAGAGATATACTTAGTTCAAACTTTTGATATATTAACAATACAACCTTTAACAGCATTTTTAAGAGAATTAAAATCAAAAAATGTACTAGATCAAAACAAATTAAGAGTGGTATTAAATAAAGCATTAAAACTTAGAGGAGTAAATGACAAAGCAATAATTGGTGGAATGGCATATTACAATGACCCAGCGATGTCATTTATGACAGAATTATTTGATAAAAATACAATAAGATATATTGGAGTTCCATTTAATGAAGAAGTTTATACAAAATATTTAGAAAATATAATAAACTGTGAAGTATCAACAAAAGGATATCCGAAAAATATATTACAAATATTAAATAACCTAGCGGATATGGTATATCCAACAATATCTGGAAAAACAACAAATGGAAAATCAACATATACACCACCTACAGTAGATAGAAACAATGGAGTATTTTCACCAAGTATGAACTCAACATTAAATCAAATGAAAAATAGATATTAATAAATTAGGAGGGTAAAAAGTGCTAATAATAGTAGTAGTAATTTTAATAATAGCAGTTTTAGGATTAATAGCTTATAATCTTAACATACATAAAAAAATACAAACATATAGAAATATTAATCAAAAAATAAATAACCTTTCTGTAGTACAAGATTTTATGAGTACTATAGGAGAAACATCATCAGTAGATGAAAAAATAAAAAGAATAAATGACATACTGATTGAAAAATATGAAATTAAATATTCTACTATAGTTGTATTTAACGGAGCCGAATATGAAATAAAAGCATCAAATGTAGATGAAATGCATTGGGATGCATTAAAATCTTTACAAGATGTGGACATGTTTAAAGACAGCATAGCACAAGCTACTCCTAAATATGTTACAGTAAATAATGACCAAGAAAGATTGCCATATCAAAAAATGGAATTTGGAAGAGCAAAATCAGCGATTTTCTTCCCATTATATATAGACAATGTTTATATAGGGTATTGGATAATAGAAAGTGGAACACCACATGATTTTGATAATGTAGACACAACAGTATTAGAAGTAATAAAAGACAATATTGTTTCTGTACTAAAAACAGTAGTACATCAAAAAACACTAGAAACAATAGTTAGAAAAGACTTATTCTCAGGATTATATTCAGAAGAATACATATATGGTGAAGGAAGAAAAGTAATAGATCAATATACAACTTCAACTATATGTATGTACAAAATAATAAATCTAGAAGAAATAAACAGAAAATATTGTAGAGAACTTGGAAACAAAGTAATAGAAAAAATAAGTAAATACATAAAAGAAAATATATCTAAACAATATGTATATATAAGATATATGGGACCCAAATTTGTAATTGCATTCTCAGGAGTAGAAATAAATGGAGTTGCAGAATTCATAAACGAACTAAAAAACAAAATAGAAAATACCAAAATTAGCTTAATCGACAGTGAAAACGAAAAAGATAATGAAAATAAAATGGAAGTATTACCAAAATTAAACTTTACATTATCAACATATTACAAAGGAACAGGACTTGAAGAAGTATTAAAAAAACAAGAAGAATACTTAGACAATTGTGATGCAAACGAAAGTGATATTACTAATATATAGCTTAAAATATTATAATTAGGCAAAGTGAAAGGAGAGATAGGAATGGATTTTGATAAAACAATGAGCTTTCAAGTTGAAAGAGAAGAAAGCACAAAGGCAAAAGAAATATTGAAAGATGTATATGAAGCATTAACAGAAAAAGGATATAACCCAATAAACCAAATAGTTGGTTACATCCTATCAGGAGATCCAACATATATAACAAGTTATAATGATGCAAGAAACAAAATTAGAACAATAGAAAGAGATGAATTGCTAGAAAAAATGGTAAAAAGTTATATTGGTTTAGGATTAGAGGACGAATAATGAGAAAATTAGGAATAGACTATGGAGATGCACGTGTTGGAATAGCAATAACAGATCCACTAAATATAACAGCACAAGGTTTAGAAACAATACAAAGAAATAATTCAGATAAAATAGTTTTAAGAAGATTAGACGAAATATTAGAAAAATATGAAGTTGACACATTGGTTGTAGGAATGCCATATAATTTAAAAGGTGAAAAAACAGTAAGAGCAGAAAAAACAGAACAATTTATACATAAACTAAAATGCAAATACAACAAAATTAAAATTGAAACTATAGATGAGCGTTTAACAACAGTAGCAGCACATAAAACTATGAATTTTTTAGAAGTCAATAAGAATAAAAAAAGAGATATTGTAGATACTATATCTGCGGTATATATTTTAGAAACATATATAAACAAAAAAAATTAAAAAACAGTTGCAAAAATTTATAAAATACGATATTATAGTGATAATAAATTTGAAAGGAGAATTATATTATGAACGAAAATTATGAAGGAGAAGAATTAGATAACATAGTAATATTAAATGATGAAGAAGGAAACGAAGTTAAATTTGAATTCTTAGATTTAATTGATTTAGATGACGAAGAATATGTTGTATTATTACCTGTAACAGACGAAGGAGAAGAAGATGAAGGAGAAGTAGTAATACTAAAAGTAGAAGACAATGATGACGAAGATTCAGAAGAAGAATCATATGTAAGTGTAGAGGATGAAGAAACATTAAACAAAGTATTTGAAATATTCAAAGAAAAATTTAAAGATGATTTTGATTTTGTAGATTAATTTTAAGAATAGGGCGGATACTCCGCTCTTTTTTATACTCTAAGAAATTTATCATAGTATTTAAAATTTCTGTAGAGGATAAATATGGCAGAGCATTTAAAACAAAAGTAAATAAAAAAGGAGAGAAAAATTATGAAAAAATTTTCAACATATTTATTAGTAATGTTTATGATAGTATTTTGGATTATAAGAATTATAATAACTTTAGCAGCACAAACAGGAAAAGACTTTTTAGGAATGACTCCAATAAACGAAGGGTTTGAAATTGCAATATTATTTGCAACTTTAGTATGTTTAGTATTAATTGTAAAAAGAAAATTAGTAGGAAGCCTTTTATATCTTACAATACATGCATTATATTTTGGAAATGATGTAACTAATAAATTAAGTATAATGTCACATGATGCATTAACAGTTGCACAAAGTACAGATTTAATGTTTTCTATGATAGGAATAATATTACCTTTAGCAGTTTTAATAGACTTACTTTTAGATAAAAATAGAAAAGAAAATCCAACAGATAAGAAAACAGATTGGTTCTACAAAAATGAAGAATTTGATAGAAAATTAGATGATAGAGCAGACAAAAATAATTATAGAACTTTGTAAGAAAAAAACAGAAATATAAAATTTTCAGATTTGTTTATAAATTTGTCAAAGTTTAGAGGCATACACGAAAGGATAAAAAATGAATAAAAATATGCAAAAATACAGCGAATACAATTTAAATCAATATATTGAAGATATAAAAGAAATAGGTTTGGAAAAAACATGGAACGAAATTTGTGAATATGTTTTGAAAAAAGAGGAAAATGAATTCTTAGATACAAAAAACTTTGGCGAACTGTATGAAATTGGTCTAGCAATAGAAGATAAAATAAACAAGAAAAAAAGTGGACAATATTATACGCCAGATGATGCAGCACTTATAATGAGTGAATGGCTTTCAAAATGTGAAGGCGAAAATATATGTGATGTTGCATGTGGCACAGGCAAACTTATACTAACATATCTAGAATATATAGGAGAAAAACAAGCCAAAGAAGCATTAAAGGCTGGAAGAGTATATTTATATGACTCAGATAAAATAGCACTAAAAATATGCAAAACTATAATAATAAAAAAATATGGAAATGACTTAAAAAACAAAATACATGATATATGTGGCGATTTTTTAAATAAAAATATAGTGCTTCCAAATAATTGCAAAACAATAGCAAATCCTCCATACGCAAATTTCAAAGAGATAAAAAAAGAATGGGATGAATCAAAAGTTATAGAGGATTCACATGAATATTATTCAGCCTTCATGGACAAGATTTTTAAACAAAGTGAATCAACAGTTATAATAACACCATATAGCTTTATTTCAGGAAATAAATTTTATTCATTAAGACAAAATATGTGCAAATATGGAAATGGATTTATAGTTAATTTTGACAATGTACCAGGAAATATCTTTTGTGGTAGAAAACATGGAATTTTTAATACTAATACAGCAAATTCGGTTAGAGCAGCAATAACTTTATTAAAAAAATCAGATGAAAAAAAAGGATTTAAAATTACTCCAATGATCAGATTCAAAAACGAAGAAAGAAATAAATTGCTAAAATGCAAAGTTTTAGAAAAAGTACTTCCAAATGAATATCAAATTATTGATGAAAAAAATAAAGAATTTAAAAAAATAGATAAAAGATTAAAACAAATATATAAAAGTTGGATTAATAATTCTCAATATACTATAAAAGATTTAGTAACTAAAGATGCAAATAAATTTTTAATTAATATGCCAAATACATGCAGATACAATACAACGGCTTCCTCAAAAAAATTAGCGAGAAAAGGATCAATCACATTAAATTTTGAAGAAGAGGATGCATTTTATTTTGTATATTGCATAATAAATTCAAGTTTTGCATATTGGTGGTGGAGAATTTATGATGGAGGGATAACATATCCAAAAGGATTACTTGAAAAAATGCCAATACCATTAAACCTTTTAGATAGCAAAGAAAAAGAAAAATTCAAAAACATCGCAATAGATATGATTAACAAAGAAAGTCAATACAAAAAATTCAAATTAAATGCAGGAGAAAAACAAGAAAACATAAAATTTCCAGAAGAATACAAAAATAAAATTAATAACATGATATTAAATATTTTAAAAATTAAAGAAAATGCTGAGGTTTTTGACAATATTCATTCAAATAATTTTTTTAATATAAAGAACAATAAAAACTAATAAAAGAAAGGGATTAATCAATTAATTAAAATAATTGATTAATTATAAGACAAAATATGAGTGAAATACCATTAACAAAATTGCAATCAGAAATAATGAAAGAATTTTATAAAATAAAAAAGCAAGAAGTAATTTATGATAAAAGAACAAGAAACGATTTGTGGAAAAAAGCAATTGCACGAAGAAATTTGATGGATTTACTACAAATAGAGAAAAAATGTCCTGCTTTGGCAAATCAAATAGCAAAAAGCTACGAAACTGGAAAAAATATTCAACCAGCAGTATTTAGTGAATGCGTTTATGCTCAAACATTAGCGAA
Source organism: uncultured Clostridia bacterium (assembly GCA_934162615.1). Lineage (GTDB taxonomy): Bacteria > Bacillota > Clostridia > TANB77 > CAG-508 > CAG-269. The sequence continues at coordinate 2,628 of CAKPJK010000032.1, read as the reverse complement.
TATGTTTGAGTTAAACCAGTTCCACAATTGTTTAAACAACAACAAGGATATAATAAATAAAAATATAAAAGCATTACTGAAATCATATTCATTAGTTCCAAGATATGTCTACTATAACAGTGATAAAAGCCGTATGCTGATTCAAGCAGGTGGATGCAATGGTATTGATAGTGCCTTAATAACAGTTATGGATTTAAATATTTATACAATAGAATTTAAAGAACAAGGTGCAAAAGCAAGTGAACCAGATCTACCAAAATATGGAGAAGATGGAAAAATAAAAATAACTGATAACTTTATTGAAAGATACCCACAATTTAAAGATATGTTGTTAGAACAAAAAAATTTAAATTTCTTTGAATCAATGGGACATAATATTAATAAATTTTCTGACGAAAGTGTTAATTTAGCAGTAACGAATAATTATAGAAAAAAATATGCAGATGTTTTATGCACAGAAGATTGTTATGGTAATTTAGTTATGATTCCTGTAAATCAAATATCAATATGGGCAAATTTAGAAGGTGAAATACGCCCAGCCGGAAGAAATCATTATAAAGTGTGGACTCCAAAAGCACTAAAGAGATTTTTGGAAAATATGGGTGCATCAATAGAAGAAAACACTGTATGTATAAAAAAAGAAAAACTACAACCAAGAAGAGAAAGAGGCGGAAATGGCAGAATTTCTGGATATAAAATAAATCCTTTATTTTTTGTATATATTAGGGATTGCTATGAAAAAGACAGTTTGATTTCATTTAACATAGATCGTGTACGACAACTAAAACCAACTATTACTGGAAAAATGTTTTTTGAAAAATTATCATATGACAATGTGAAAAAGTATTATGGATTTTAAATATAAGAGATATAATTAAATAATATACCATAAAATATGGCTATAAACTACAAAAAGGAAGTGAAATAAATGGATATGTATCAAAAAAGAAAAATTAGAGCAGAAAAGAAAAATAACAATCAAGAAGAAAAGTTAACTAAAGTCGGAATTAACTGGTACCCTGGCCATATGGCCAAAACAAAAAAACAAATAATACAAGACTTAAAATTAATAGATATAGTAATAGAACTATTAGATGCACGTATACCAATATCAAGTCAAAATCCAAATATTGCAGAAATAACAAAAAATAAAAAGAAAATAATAGTACTAAATAAATGCGATTTATCAGATGACAGACAAAACAAATTATGGGTTGAACATTTCAAAAAGAAAAACATATCAGCAGTATTGGTAGACTCAAACTCAGGAAGAGGAATAGACGAATGTATTAGACAAATAGAAAAAATAATGCAAATAGATTTAGATGCTCATGCAGAAAAAGGAAGAACAGGAAGAAAAATAAGAGCAATGATATTAGGAATACCAAATGTCGGTAAATCATCATTTATAAATAGAATATCAAAAAGAACAACAGCTGGAGTTGGAAACAAACCAGGAGTTACAAAACAAAAACAATGGATTAGAATAAACGAAAAAATAGAACTACTGGATACACCAGGAGTTTTATGGCCTAAATTTGAAAGTGAAGAAGTGGCATTACACTTGTGTTTTACAGGCTCAATAAAAGAAGAAATATTGGACAAGTTGGAAATCGCATATCAATTAACAAAATTTTTATTAGAAAATTACAGAAAAAAATTATGTGAAAGATATAAATTAGATGAAGAATTTATAGAAGAAAAATTAAAACAAGATCAACCGGAAAACGTTAATATTTATGAAATTATGCTAGAAATAGGCAAAAAAAGAGGATGCATAATGTCTGGTGGAAGAATAGACGAAGAAAAAACATCAAGATTAATACTAGACGAATTTAAAAATGGAAAATTAGGAAAAATAACAATAGAATGTCCTTAAGGGAGGGAAAATATTGAACGATTATATAGAATTAAAAAAAGACGAACAAGAAGTAAATATGATGCCACCACTAACTTGGGCATATGTTGGAGATTGCGTTTACGAATTATATATAAGAACAAAATTAGTAAATGAAACAAAATTAAAACCACATGCGTTACATATAGAGGCAATAAAACACGTTAAGGCTCAAGCACAAGCCGAGACATTAAAAAAGATATATGATGATTTAACAGAAAAGGAACAAGACATTGTAAGAAGAGGAAGAAATGCAGAAAATCATCATTTACCTAAAAATGCTAATGTCCAAGATTATATGTATTCAACAGCTTTTGAGGCTTTAATAGGGTATTTATATTTGACGAAACAAACTGATAGATTAAGAGAAATTTTACAAAAAACAGAACAATAAGGTACTATAATGTATCTTATTTTTTATATAAATAAAAATTGCAACAGAATTATAGTAAGCAATGTAAATTTTCTGTAAAATCACTTGTAAAATTCCCTTGTCTGGTGTAAAATATGAATAATTGCAAATAATATTAGGAGGAAAAAATAAAAATGAGATTTGTAGAAGACGAAGAATCGAAACAACAATACAAAAAATTTTTAGAAGGAAACGAAAGATGTAACTTTCAACAATCACTAGAATGGGCAGAAGTAAAGAAACCAAACTGGAAACCAGAAGTAATACTAGCAGAAGACGAAGACAAAAACATAATAGGATCACTATGTGTATGGATAAG